>CAZVYV010000014.1:0-22999 GCA_964630985.1 uncultured Occallatibacter sp. | reverse complement strand
TCTGCTCGTACTCGGCCCAGGCTTCGTCGTTGATGAGGCCGAGCTTTCGCCCATACGGAGTGAGGCGGCGATCAGCGTTGTCGATCCGAAGATGCAGGCGGAACTCCGCGCGCGAGGTGAACATGCGGTAAGGCTCATTCGTTCCCTTCGAAATGAGATCGTCGATGAGGATTCCCGTGTAGCCCTCGGTCCGATCCATCGTGAACGCTGGCTCACCCTTAAGCCAGAGCGCGGCGTTGATCCCGGCCATGATGCCCTGGCACGCAGCCTCTTCGTAGCCACTTGTTCCGTTGATCTGCCCCGCGAGGTAGAGGCCGGTCATGCTCTTCACGCGCAGGGTGCGGTCAAGTTCGGTCGCGTCGACCGAGTCGTATTCGATGGCGTAGCCGGGGCGCAGCAGCTCGGCCTGATCGAGACCGGGAATGGAGTGGACCATCTGCCACTGCACTTCCATGGGCAGCGAGGTGGACATGCCGTTGATGTAGACCTCGTGGGTGTTGAGGCCCTCCGGCTCGAGGAAGAACTGGTGCTGGGTCTTGTCAGGAAACTTGACGATCTTGTCTTCGATCGATGGGCAGTAGCGCGGCCCGATGCCCTGGATGCGGCCGGAGTACATGGCCGAGCGATGGACGTTCTCGCGGATGAGTCGGAGCGTCTCCGGTGTTGTGAAGGCGATGTGGCAGGAGATCTGTGGCTGGGCGATCTTCTTCGTGCGGAAGCTGAAGGGCGTAGGATCGGCGTCGCCGGGCTGCTCCTCGAACATCTCCCAGCGGATGGTTCGGCCGTCGAGACGCGGAGGTGTCCCTGTTTTGAGTCTGCAAGTCCGAAGGCCTAAAGCCCGGAGCGCTTCGCCGAGCAGAACGCTTGCGGGCTCGCCGCTGCGGCCGGCCGGATACCGCTCTTCGCCGCAATGGATGAGGCCGTTGAGAAACGTTCCAGTGGTGATGATGGTGGCTCCGGCGAGGAGCTGGCGGCCGTCGCGAAGCTTGAGGCCGAGAACGCGGCGGTGCGGGCGGCTGGGCCGCGGAATGGACTGGCCGTCGAGGAGTTCATCTTCCGCAATTGGGGCGATTGCTTCGGATTCTTCGATGACAAGGTCGACGACTTCGGCCTGGCGAATGTGCACGCCGGGCTGGGACTCGAGGACCTCGCGCATCTTCACGCGATAGAGCTGTTTGTCGCACTGGGCACGCGGGCTCCAGACGGCGGGGCCGCGCGAGGCGTTGAGGAGTCGGAACTGGATGCCGACAGCGTCGGCTACTTCACCCATGATGCCGCCGAGCGCGTCAACCTCGCGGACCAGGTGGCCCTTGGCGACGCCGCCGATGGCGGGGTTGCAGCTCATCTGGGCGATGAGGTCGAGGTTCATGGTGATAAGCGCAGTCTTGAGGCCCATGCGCGCGGAGGCCATGGCGGCCTCACACCCGGCGTGACCGGCGCCCACAACAACCACATCGTATTGTTCGGTGAAAGCCATCCAATCCTATTTTACGGGTGGAATCGGATCGGCGCGGCGACTGGGAAGAGGACTGCCCGATCAATAGACGACGGCGTAAGCGCGGGCTTCCAGATCGGGCGGAGCAGAGTTTGACGGGGATGGGAGATTGGAGTGAACGCAGACGCGAACCCGCACACCCGGAGTGAGGTCGTTGACGTCAATATCGGCGACCAGTAACGAGGGCCGGCCTCCAAACAGATGATGACGGCCGCTCTGGTTGACCAACCGAAATGGAATGGGGCGGTCCCATTGAGTGACTTCTAGGGTAAGGGGCTGCGGCTCGCTTTGGCGCAGGTGGGCGCCTTCGGAGCTGCCTTGCTGAGGCCGTCCAGCGGTTGCACTGGCCCGCACAACAATGCGCAGGACGCCCTGGATAGGCGGATTGAGGCTCGCCTCGATTGTGCCGGAAGCCCCGATTTGGAAGACGGCGTCAAGGGGCTCGACGGACGCGGGCTTTAAGTGGGCGGCAGTAGCGCTGACCGCGCCGCCAGTCAACAGTGCCAGCAATAGAATCCGCGAGGCTGAGGAACCCATTACGCCGCCTGTAGCTCAAGAATGATGGCGGCGCCGCGCGGCTGCAGATTCACGGCAGAGGCGCGTCCGTTCTGGTCGCGCAGAATGGTGGCGCATAGGCTGAGCCCCATTCCGGCCGTCTCGCCGCAAGCTCGCGCGGGAACAAAAGGATCGAATGCACGCTCGGGGTCGAGGAAGCCCGGACCTGAGTGGGTGACGGAGATGTGCACCAGGCTGCCTTCGCGGGCTGCTTCGAGGCGAATGGATTTGAACCCTTTCGGCGCAGAAGAAGGTCCTTCGCGGTCCACGGCACCAATGGCGTATTGCAGGCAATGGAGCAGGGCCTGGCGCAGCTGCTGCGCGCCACAAAGAATCCGGGGCATACCCGGCGCCACATTGACTTGGAATTCGATCGAGCGCTGCAGAAATTCGGGGCGATAGAGCTGCTCCATATCGGCCAGCAGCTCGGTAACCGAGATCGCGGCCGGCTGGCCAGAAGGAGCATGCGAAACGCGAGAGAGGCTTTGGAGCGTGGAACGGATGCTGCGCGCTTCAATGACGATGGCCTCAATGGCCTTGCGATCGCTTGTTTCGAGCGACGGCGATTCCTGGAGCAGCGAGGCATAGCCAAGGATGACCGTGAGCGGGCTGTTCAACTGCTGGGTGACGTTGCCGGACAACTGACCGAGGCCGGCAAACCGCTCCGAGTCGATGAGCTTTTCAAAGAGCATGGTTTGATTGCGCGTGGCCTGGAGGCGGGCGACAAGCATCTCGATGGGAAGCAGGTCGTCGAGGCGCGGAAAATTGGAGGAGTCAGCGCCATGCCCGCCATCGGGGCGCATTGCCCCGAGCAACATTGCACCATCGACGCCGGAGCGTCCGATCATGGGAATGGCCAGGACAGAGGTGAAGCGCAAGTGCGCAAGGTCGTCACCGGGAATGAGCCAGGGCGTGAGATCAAGGGAGACCGTTTTACTGTGCGCGACAGCGACTGGTGATGAGCCCGGGACGAGAAAGCCTTCAATCGGGATGCGGCTTGCAAGTTGGCCGAGTGGCCGGGCAATGGCCATTTCCAAACCCGCGCTGCCGGCAAGCTGGTAGCGGCCGCCACATTCAAGCAGCAATCCAACCTGCGCGAAGCGGCTGTTTCTCACTACGATGTCACAAACGTCTGCGGCCTGGCGGTCGAAGTCATCGACGCGGCGACGTGTAAGCATGAGGTTGGCGTAAGCCTCAAGCTGGCGGCGGGCGCTGCGTTCGCGCTCTTGTGCGGCCGTGTTGCTCATCAATTCGTTCTCGAGTGCGAGCACGATCATTCCCACAGCGGCGACCACCTTGCCCATGACGATAACGCGAGTGAGGGTAAGGGAGAGCGGCGCATGAAGACCGACCAGCGGAAGTAGATGCATACAAGCCAGCGACCAGGTCAGGAAGCCGAGGATACTGAGAAAGACGCCCGGAGAAAATCGGCGCGAGACGAAGACGAGTAATATGGCCGTCATTTGCAGGTTGACGCACTCGACAAAGGTAAGTCCGGCCCCTGCACCCTGCAAGCAACAAACCCAGATGGCAAAAGTACCCAGGACGGCGCTGAATGAAACTCCCACCCAGATAGGCACCGTGCCCTTGGTCATTCCCCAGAAGACGCCCACGCCAAAGCTCATTCCCACGAAAGCCGGAAAGATAAGGAAGGCCGGACCGCGAGGCTGAACTCCACCGAACACTCCGTAGAGAAGGATGGAGTAGAGAACAAGAGGCACGGCATACGCGACAACAAAAAGAACCCGAACGCGTCCGACGCGGAATCGCAGTGGCGAAAGCGAGCCAAGGAACATGGCTGCGCTAAGCTGAATGAACGATTCACCTGAGGCCACCAGCCATGGGGAACCTGCTCCGGGATAGCCATTCATCGTGTAGAGAAGGACCATGGCAACGATGGAGAAGAGGAAACCCAGGAACCAGAGGAGGGAGCGGGTGTCGCGGAATCGCAGATAGAGGTAGCCGAAGGCGGGCAGCAGAAGCGCCGTCAGCATCAAAGCCGGAAGGTGATAGTAGTCCGGCATGGAAGCCGCGAATCTCCTTCCCCTATCAACGGAAAGTGCAGATCCATCGATGCTTGCGGATCCGGGCCCTGAGCATTCCTTTGAGACCCATGGGCCGCGCGGCGGCACGTTTCCTGATCGCGCCGTGACAGGGCGTTCCGTGGATAGTATCGCGGCCTTCCCAATGCCGGGAACATCCGTCTAAAGTTGCAGAGGGATGAGAGTATTGAGGTGCAGATTCCCCGGCCCCATGCGCCTGTGCGGGCCACACCCCTGGAGGCAAGCTGCAGTGAACTTTCGAAACTTGATGGCGGCGGTCACAATTGCCGGCTGCGCCTTGATGGCTGCGGCACAGAGCAAAGACACGTTTACGCCGATGCCGCTCGATTCAGGCTTCGGCCGCATGGATATCTCGGACCCGCCCGTTCCGCCGCAGCAGATCATCAAGGAGTTTTCGGCGAAGGAAACGGAGTTTCAGGACGCGCTTGACCACTACACGTATCGACGCACCGCAAGCGTAGACGAGATCGACGACGACAACAAGGTGAGCGGGGAGTGGTACGAAGTCGACGACGTGATTTTCGATACGACGGGTCGACGCACCGAGAGGGTGGACTATGCGCCCCCGAACTCGCTGAAGCAGATTATGATGTCGCCCTCCGATCTTCAGGATCTGCAACATGGCTATCCGTTTGTGCTCACCACCGCGGACCTTCCCGCGTACGACATTAAATACTTGGGACGGCAGCAAGTGGACGAGGTTAATTGCTATGTGTTCGATGTGAGCCCGATCAAGATCGAGAAGGGCAAGCGGTACCTCGATGGGCGAATCTGGGTAGATGCGACGGATTTGCAGATTGTGGTGACCAACGGGCGCATGGTGCCGGACGATACACGCAAGAATTCCGAGGACCTGCACGCGCCATTTATGACGTGGCGGCAGCAAATCGACGGCCACTACTGGTTCCCCGTTTATACGAAGGGCGAAGGCATTCTCCATTTCTCCGGCGGCTATGGCTACATGGCGCAGGACGTGCATATTAAAGAAGTGATCAAGTACACCGACTACAAGCGCTTCGGTTCATCGAGCAAGGTGTATTACAACGGACAAGAAGTCACCAACGACGGAACCCAGCCGACTCCTGCGCCAAATTCCACACCAGATAGTTCCACGCCAACTACGCCTCCTGGCAGCGGCAAATAGTCGGCAAGCTGCCACTCCGCTCGGCGTTAGCAATATATATGCCACGGCAGGAGGTTGAACGATCTGGATCGCGACGGTTGTTGCGGCCGGATGATCTACTACTTGCGTGGCGGGAAGCTTGAAACGAGCGCCCGTTCAAGGTAGAGATGCGGCGCCTCCTCCAGCAAAATTACGTGCAGGTTCTTTGTGTCCTGGCCCTGGCCGTGTGCTGGCTGCCGCCGCGGGTAGACGCGCAGGCTGCGGGATCCGCTCAAAAGGATGAAGGACAAGCTGCTTCGAAAGCGCCGGACGGCGCGGGCTCCGGCCAGGCGGCGAGTCAAGACTCGAGCGGGGACGACGAAAGCGGCGATGTCGAAACCGTTTTCCCACACACACTGACAGGGCGGTACTGGATTTCAGGTCAGGCAAACGTGATCTTGCAGGGTCACGGCGCATTCAGGGCCAGGTACAGCGGACCGAACAGCCTGACGAACTTGGGAGAGAGCGCAACCACACACCTTCTGACGCTCTCCGCCGGATACGAGCTTTCGCAAGCCACCGAAGTCTCAGCCGACATCGAAGACGCGACTGGAAACGGCCTTGCGGATACTGTCGGGTTGGCGGGATTTGTGAACCTCGATGCGGTGCGAGTGAGGGAGGGTGTGCCAGAGAAGGACGCCCCGTACCTTGCGCAGTTGATGCTGCGTGAGATCATCCCGCTGACGAGCAAGCGAGTCCCAAGCCCAGATCCGCGCGACGAACTGCATCTGGCCACCACGGTCCCCGCGCGCCGGCTAGAGTTGCGCGCAGGGAAGATGGACCTGACGGATTTCTTCGATGTGAACGATTATGGCTCCGACAGCAACCTTCAGTTCCTGAACTGGACGGTGGACGACAATGGCGCCTACGACGTGGCGTCAAACACGAGGGGCTACACCGACGCAGTCATCGTGGAATACGACGATCCCTCGCGGGCGGTGCGCTTTGCCGAAGCGCTGATGCCGAAGGTTGCGGACAGCGCATTTCTGGATGCCGATCTGGCGCGGTCCCGCTCGGAGAACCTTGAGCTTGAGGCGACCGGAGAACATATTCTTCATCGCGAAGGCACAGTGCGGCTGCTGGGATATTTGAATCATGGCAACATGGGAAACTACCGCGAGGCGAATGCGGACTTCCTTTCAGGCGAAACTGCGACGCCGGACATTATTGCCTCGCGCAGAGAGGGACGGCACCGCTACGGTTTTGGCCTGAACATGCAGCAGGAGGTTCGGAAGAATGTCGGCGTGTTCGCGCGCCTTGGCTGGAGCGACGGCCACAACGAAACCTATTGCTACACCGAAGACGACCGGACGGTGCAGATCGGCGGGCTGGCCATGGGCGAGGAGTGGCGGCGCAGTAGCGATCGAGCTGGCGTGGCTTTTGTGACGAATGGGATCGTAGCGTCGCATCAACAATATCTTGCGCTCGGCGGGCTGGGATTCCTGCTCGGCGACGGCGGCCTCACCTATAGCCAGGAGAGAATTGTCGAGGCCTTCTATACGGCTCACCTTTGGCGAGGCTTCTCGGTTTCCTACGATTTTCAACACGTGAACAATCCCGGATACAACCAGGCGCGCGGACCCGTGTCGGTTTCAGCGTTCCGGTTCCACACGGATTTCTGAAGAGAATCGGGACCTAAGGAGTCAGCTGGCGCGGAGCGGTGCGACGCCCGCGCCCATGAGAACGATCGACCGCTGCGCAAAAGGCGAGTAGACGAGAAGCGCGGTGCACGCGAGGGCCACGCCGAAGTTGATGTGGTGTAGCAAGAGGAATGGCGATAGAGCCCACAGTTCGTCGAAGAGGAGCAGAAACGGCCAGAGCGTGAGGAATTTGTCGCGGAATCCTGGCGCATAAAAGAGAGCGGCGCAAAGGACGAAGGCGCGGACGGGAATGAGAATCGCGGCGGTAACGAATACGACGCGGAAGACCAGGAAGGCTGCGGGCATTGGCGAAGTGAGATCTTCGATCTCCGCGAGATTGGCAAGCGCTCCAATATAGAAACCTAGATACATAAGCTGAAAAAGTACGAAGAGGGTTTGCACGACCGGAAAGGACGTTTTGGGAAGGTCCTCCGGAGTGGAGAGAATCCGCATACGCGATTCGGGCTCAGACTGGTGTGGGTTCGCGGCTGGATCATCGGGCGCGGAGGCCTTGGACTCGTTGGGCGCGGGCTGTGCGGCGACGCCAGGATCGATTCGCTCCACGGGAGCAAGGAAACGATAGCCGCGGCGGGCGAGAGTTTCGACGAATCGCGGACTGCCGGCCGTGTCGCCGAGGGCCTCGCGAATGCGGTTGACCGCCGAGTTGACGCCGTGCTCGTAGTCGACGAACGTGCCCTCTGGCCAAAGCACGCGGGAGATCTCGTCGCGCGTAACCAACTGGCCCGGCTGCTCGAGGAGCATGAGAAGAACCTGGAATGGCTGGGCGTTCAGCTTTACGCGCATCCCTTGCCTGCGCAACTCGCCCGTGGCGGCATCCGCTTCAAAGATTCCAAAGCGATAGCGCTGTGCCGGCCGAAGGTCGCTTTTCAAGTCCGCCATGTCTTTCGATCAGTCTATCCGATGGAGAATCGGGCCGAAGCCCAGCCCGCGAAAGGACAACTCACTGGAAGTTCAACTCCTGGAAGGAATTGCACGGTGAGGAACTATTCGCCTTCGGATGATGCGGCGTCTATTGCCCGTTGATCATCGAAGGAGATAAGGTGCAGACAATGACGCGAGTTTATTTCTTCAGATTCATGGCTGTTGGAGCGTTCACGCTCTTTTCGACGGTTTCAATCTTGGCAGCCGAAGCGCCGGCTCCGGCCGCAGTCGCTGAATTCAATGCCTATGTTCGGCAGGTAGAGTCTCGACTGGCAGCCGAGCACAAATCAACTGAGGGCTTTCTGGCTCCCGGGGATCGGGCGCGCGCCAGGAACGGTGAAGTGGTGCTTGAGCATTTGACTCCGGAGGCTACCAGGGAGTTGCCGGGAGCGCTGCTGCAAGACTGGCGCGGGACGGCATTTGTTCCCGGAGCCAAGGGCGAGGATTTTGAACGGGTGATGCGGAACTTTGCGATTTTTCCGCAAATCTATTCGCCAGAAGTGCTGAAAATGAGCGCGCAAACAAAAGGAGCTGATCGCTATCTGGTAGCGATGCGCGTGCGGCAACAGCACATTGTGACCGTCGTGATGGATATGACATATGACACCACGTTTGGAAAACTCGACTCGCAGCATGGATACAGTTTGTCGCGGAGCACACAAATCACCGAGATTGACGCGGCGGGTACGCCGACGGAACGTGCTTTAAGCGCGGATGAACAGCACGGTTATCTGTGGCGGCTGAATAACTATTGGAGTTACGCGGAGGGGGACGGTGGGTTGTATATCCAGGTCGAGTCGGTCTCGTTGAGCCGGTCTGCTCCCAAGGGGCTGGGGTGGATGATCGGGCCGTTCATACAAAAAGTACCGAGGGAATCGCTGGAGTTCACGGTGCGGGCGACGCGGGATGCGCTGAAGAAATAGCGCCGCGGTGAAGACGCGGGGATGAAACGACAAGAAAGGAAACGAACATGAGCACGCAGATTCTTGCGGCGAAAGATGAAGCTGCGTTTGAAAATGCGCGGCGCGTCAACCAGGCGTTGACGGCGCGAGTGGAGAAGCGCGCCTTGCAGTGGATGGCGCAACGCGCGCCGCTATGGGTGAGTTCAGACCAATTAACCTTGCTTGGACTGAGCGCGCAGATTGGAGCGGGCATCTGCTACGCGTTGTCGCGCAATGACCGGCGGATTCTGCTGTTGGCAATTGCGTGCCTGGCGCTGAATTGGCTGGGCGACAGCCTGGATGGCACGCTGGCGCGCGTTCGACGGCAGGAGCGGCCGCGGTACGGATTCTATGTCGACCATATCGTGGATGTTCTGGGATCGGTGGCGCTGATGTGCGGGCTTGGCTGGAGCGGGCTGTTGCATTGGGCGACGGCGATGGCCATGCTGATCGCGTTCCTGGTGCTTTCGAGCGAGAGCTACCTGGCCACATACACGCTGAAAACTTTTGAGCTTTCGCAGGGAATTTTTGGCCCGACAGAGATTCGGATTCTTCTGGCGGCGGGGAGCCTGGCAGCGCTGCGCAACCCACATTCGACGGTGTTTGGCCACAAAATGCTGCTGTTCGACTTGGGCGGGGCGATTGCGACGCTGGGAATGGCCGGAATGGCGCTTCTCGTGACCGTGCGGCACACGGCGCAACTCTACCGACAGGAGCCGCTTTGATAAATGCATTGATTCGTTGGGGGCAAATTCGAGGTGGTGGGCGCCATGGGCACTGGCTAAAGCACGGAGGCATCGAGCCGATGAACGAAATCGAAGGGGTGTCTTCAAGGATTCGGTGGATGCCGCAAGGGAAGCAAATGCGATATTCTGCTTCGTCCTGAGGAAACCCGTCGTGACCGGCACGATGAATCACGCGACGTACAAGAATCCGGCGGTGCTGTCGCACCATGCGATGCGCAGAATGGTCGGCACCATCGCGCTGCTGCTGCCCTTCGTTCTCGTCGGCGGAACGATTCTGCTCTCGCTCCTTGGCCCGAGCCATGAGCTGCCCCACCCGCTCCTTCAACGATCGATCAGCGACTATCGCTGGACGTCGATGAGGGATTGCCAAGTGGGAGGGCTGTGCGCAATCGCGGCATTCCTGATGTGCTCCCGGGGATACGACTGGGTCGATGAGATCACCGGGTATCTGGCTGGATTTCTCACTCTGGGCGTGACATTGTGCCCTTCAGTAAATCCCCGAGACCCTGTGCACACTCCGCTGCAGTTGGAATTGAACACGGTTCATACCGTATTTGCGGCGCAGCTATTTCTCGTCCTCGCCTATTTCTGCCTGGTACTGTTCCGGAAGACCGCACCGGGGAAAACCCTCACGCGGCGCAAGCGGAATAGAAATGCCGTCTACGCGGCCTGCGGCACGGTCATTCTGACCTGCGACGTCGTGATGGTCAGCCTGAATATTGCGGGCGCTGAGCGATTGCTGCGACCCGTCAACCCGCTGCTAACCTGCGAATCGCTGGCGCTGATCGCCTTCGGCATTGCGTGGCTGACCAAAGGCAACGGCCTGCTTCGAGACCGGCCGCACAACCACGTGCAGCCTGCCTGAAGGACGCGGACAATCTCTGAAGCCGATCTCTCAGTGGCCCTTTCCCGTATGGGTTTGATCCGCGGATGCGGGACCCTGGAGCGGAATCTGACGGCGCAGCGGCACGCGCGCATCGCGGGCGAAGTACCAGCGTGCCGCAATCGAGAAGGAATTCACCACCAGGTTTTGACTGCTCAATTGCGCCTTGTAGAAGAAGCCCGAGTAAGTGGGGGCGAAAGTGAGATTGCCTTTGGAGGGAAGGATCAGCGCCAAGCTCAAAGGAATGGCGTACTCCGTTTGAGTGGGCAACTCGGCTGAAGGGGGACGGCCGAAGTAGTAATCGCCCGAACTGTCGGTGACCAGGTTGATCTGACTCGCTGGATTCTTGCCAAACAGATGGTTCTGGAAGTGGAGAGTCCAGTAGTAGCCGGGTGAATAGAGAGTTTTTACGGCCGGCGTGCCGACGATTGTGGTGGTGCTGTTGATGGTGAGCGGCTTCGCCGGCGTGCCAAAGGCGGAGGAGCTGAAACAAGTTTGCAACGTGTAGTTGGAGTTGGCAGGGCAGGTTTTCTGCACTGGCGGCCCGGTCGTCGGAGTGGTCTGCAGCGTGATCGAGGACAAGTTTCCGTTCTGGGTGCTGAACTCCATGCCTGTTTCAAAATAGCTACCGTTCATGAAGAAGGATTTGGGGCGGTTAGACCCGAACTCTTCCCGGAAGCCAACGCGCTCGTTCCAACCTGAGACGCGCGGGAGTTGGACTGTAAGCTCGCCAGATGGAACCTGTCCAGCCGAAAAGGGGAAGAAGATATACGGCGTGTCGATGTTGACCTGGTATTGGAGCGGCGTGAGGACCAACAGACTTCGCGGAGTTGACCATACTCTAGGCGCGCCTCCCGCCTTGCTTTTAGCGTTAAGCCGAATCTGCAAAAAGGCGGCTTCGGTGAGATTGTTCAGCACATAGGACGCGTTGATCGGCTTGCCTGTAATGTTGCCGATGACCGCGCGGTCGTAGCCGAAATTTGTTTGTTCGCCGATGGATATGGGCGTAAGGACTTTGGAATCGCCGGGCCGGAAGAAGGTTCCCGTAATTCTGTTTGCGAGTTCGAGATCCAATTCCTGCGATGCCGGCGCATAGGCACGGGGATCGGAGACCCCTGTATAGAATTGGCCCACGTAGTTGTTGCCGTTCACAGGCGTCCGCGAATTGAAACTGGCGATGACCTTTGCGAAATCGATCTGCCAAAGCGGCATCTGCTGAAAGATTTCGTTTTGGTTTGTAATTGCCTTTTCGGCAGTGCCTGAAGGCGGAGCCAGTGTGGCGACCTGAATGTTGCTGTTGGCGTTGCTGCCGGGCTTGGGAAGGTGCAGGGACGCCAGGATGTAGTGCGACAGCGGCGCGGTAATGTAAACATCTGTTCTTTGGTGGTTCTTTGATGGAAGGCTCTCAAGCGTGCCGTAGATAGCTTTATCCTGGGCCAACTGATCGCTCGTCACCAACCAATAATAGGCATCGTCTGAGACGGGAGTTCCGCCGACGCAGTAGGTGCTCTCGTTGGGAGAGTCGCCCATGCAGGACGGGTCGACAGGAATCCACAGGGGCTCGCCGTTCTGGTTGATTTCAGTGATGTTGGTGAGGGAAGACTGCACAATTCCGTAGGAGATGAGCCACTCCTGCGAGAGGCCGGTATCGGCCAGTTGTGCCTGTTGGGCCATCTCGTCTTCTGACTCCGCGAGCATACTTTTCAGGCTTTTGCCATTGACGGCCACGTACTCGAGGAAGTCGCCCTTCCAGAAAATGCGGTCAAGGGCGACGCGCAGTTTGCATAGCTCGGGATGGTCCGTCTCATTGGCGCAAACGCTATAGTCTGTATACCCCGGCCCCATTGCGTCCAATTCCACGTCGCGGCTTTGCAACAGAACCACATCTGCATTGGGATGCGCCGCTTTCTCTAGGTCATTGAGTAATTGAAATTCAGCTTTTCTTGCCTGATCCGAACCAACAATCGGCTGGGGTGCGGGAGCGTCCTGCAACTGCGCCATTAATTGTGAAAGCAGCTCGATGGTTGTGGGATTGGCACCCTTGACTGGATCTGGCGCAAAGATGCTATCGGGATCGTTGGTCAGCGAGAAGCTCTGATCGGAGGGAGAAGTTAATGTGAGGCGCGAGACTCTGCCTGGGTAGTCGCCGGTTTGAGAATTGTAACTGGGAATGGGGCCCACGACGGGAGCCGAGTGATTGCCGCTGGCGGAGGCAGCGTAACTGACATCGACGTGTGGAGTGCCGTACCCGGCTTCGGCCTCGCTGATTACGACGTCGACATGGTACTGACGGCCTTGCACCGCGTCGAGCCTCAACAGCGTCGAGACGCGTTCAGACAAGACCTCGGCTTCAGTGTGAGGCATCTGAGCAATCACCACGATCTTGTCGAAGGGACGCTGGTTCTGGTCCGCGGCGAGGAGCTCGGCGCCGCGCACAATGCCCTCGGTTATCGGAACAGGATCGTTGGCAACCACAGTGCCATCTCCTGAAGTTATGCGATCGCCGCAAGCGCCGAAGACATTGACGAAATCCGTGCCGGTGCCTGGACACAAGCGGATATTGGTTTGCGAGACTGCCTTCATTGTGCTCTGGCCAGTGATGCCAATAATGAGGACATTGCTTCCGTCAGCTGACTGTGCAACCGTGTAGCCGACGTTCTTTTCTTCCATCGCGACGGTGCGGAGCAAGCCATTTTCAGCGGCAACACGCGCGTCCGCCGTAAGGACAAAGCACGGGCCGATGCTCCCCCCTTTCGCACAATCGCCGAGGGTTTTCTGCAGGAGGTCTTTGCCAGGGTTGGAGGGGAGGCTGGGATCGGCAAGCTTACTGAGATTGCCGAGGATCGTTACTAACGAGGCTCGATATGTATTGAAGTCGGCACGATCTGCGGGGTCAAGAGGGTGCTCTGGGGTATAAACCAAATCCAATTGATTCAGTGCGGTCAGGATTTGGTCCAATGATTTTTGATTGATGGACCCTGTGCCGGCCAGTTCGATGAGTTCCTGCGCGCCGTGAGTGTCTTTTCCAGACGCGTCGTTCCCAGACGGTGCGAGAGAGCCAAGACGCGAACCCCAGGCGGACTGCAGTATTTTGAGCTCATCATGAGCGAGTTCATCGAGAACCGTTTGCCTTCCTGAAGCCTTGGCAGCGCTCTCCGCGGCCAACTGTTGAATGGCCTGGACCGTGGGGTTGACTGACTGGTCCGCAGACTGACGACTCAATCGATCGAGGCGGCCAAGCCAATCGAGAGGCTCGGGCACGAGCCCCGTGGCATCAGTGATGCAGCGGAACGCATCTCGGCCGAGGGGATTCTGACTGAAGAGCAAGGGACAGCGATCGCCCTTGAGAGTAATGCGGAGGTTAGCGCCTAGGATGTAAGCCGCATGGTCGTGATTGTCGATGGCCGCGGACTGCTGCGGGTCCCGAGCGGCATCGGACAGGAGCAGCGCCGAGACGCGCAGCCATTGCGCCGTGTACATAAAATCCTGGCTTCCGGGCACGACAGCGCGAAATCCGGCGTGCATCAGAAAATTGAGCACGTTATCGCAATTGGCTCTGGGGGCGACGCGGCCGTCGTCTTTATAAAGGCTCTCGGGGCGGGTTTCTTTGGTGCCGGGATCTATGGTTTGGGGTAGCTTGCAGCCGCCCTGCGAGGGGTCAGGCGTATTCAGGTTTTCAAGCTGAATGGAAGCGCCAAATTCGGGACCGAAGTTGTCGCCCATGCCCAGCAGCAAACGGCTCGAATCCGATTTCCGAAAGTCCAGAAAACTCTTTACCGGAGTCAGATGATTCTGATCCAGCTCGTTAAATTCCATTCTGTAGTAGCCATAGAGGCTGCCGGTGTAGTCGATCTGGGTCGTCTGGGTCGTCGTTGACTGCCCCTGGAGGGCGGATGGAGACAGCAGCGAAAAGGCGCTGGCAACGAATAACGGGGAAACGCAACGGACGAACATCAGGGATGTGCGCATAGCGCCCTCCAGGGAATCGTGTAGGGAGAGAAGCCCGGTTGTCGAGCATCTCCGAAGATGTTGTAGCCCTTTTCAGCCTCGGCGAAGAGCGTGTTATTTCAGAAATAATCCACTTTGCACCGACGGTTTCAGGACACAGTAACCACAGAACCGCTGGTGTGCCTTCATGATCCAAGAACGGACGGGGAACGTCAATGGATTTCAGAGATTGATGGGAAGTTACGCGTCCAGGTTGACGCGGCTGCGAAACGACCAGCCGTTGGCGCGCTGGATCAGGAGAGCACGATCAGGGGGTTGGTCCTGCGGCTTGCGCAGCCAGAACTCGCGTGGCTCGTCTGTCGAGAAAAGCCAGAGGCTGAATGAAGGCAAGGAAAGTGCGCGCGCGGCGATGCGCACTGCTTCGGCCTCGTCGAGATCGACGATCAGGTTGTAGTGATCAGAAGGCGAAGCAGCACGGAGCTTTTCGAGCTCGGCTGGCGCGTTCGCCAACCACCTGCCGTAAAGGCGCACAGGGTGCGCAGGATGCAGCTGGACGCCGAGACCAGCCATGATTTCGGGCAGCCGGGCGGCCTCACTCCGTTCCGAATTCTTCTGATCAGCGCTGAGTTCGTCCCAATCGGGTATTTCCTGGCGCTGCGCGGAGCCAAAACGGCGCTCGATGAGGCCGCGCTCGATGGTGTAGCGACGGCGTTCGAGTTTTGCAAGCGATTCGATCTGCTCTTCGTTCAGTTTCAGGACGGCCGGCGATGGCACGTCCGTCTCCAAGTGCAAGCCGGTGAGTTCCATGAGCAAAGGCGTGTGGTCTGCCCGCCAGCGATTTGACATCTTCATAAACTCAGGAAGCTCTCGCCAGGGGACGTTGGCCTGGGGATTAATCGCGCCCTGAGAGCGTTGCCGGTAGTCCTCGTGGAGGGCCTGCGCGAATGCGTCCAGGCGGGACCCGAGGAGTACATCGGCACTCAGCGTTTCTTCGAGGGTTCCGAAGACCTGCAGGCGATCGCCGAAGGCAGAAAGATCTTCGATGGTGCGCACTACCTCGCCCAGCCGGCGATAGTGCTCGAGACGCACGTAAACGGGAACGTGTACATGGCCGTTGCGATCAAGCAGGGAGCGCATTTCAAGGGCAGCGCAAAGACTCATTTCGTCGTTGCCCAAGGCAAGTGCAATGCCAAGCAAAGGCCCGGCCGACTCCAACGCCGGTTCGATAATCTGCGCAAGGTCGCAAGATCCGGGCGCGACGCTTGCGACGACGAACTCAAGAGTGGCCATCTCTGCCGCTGAGGGGTTGGTGATGAGGAATTTCTCTCTGGTAGCAACCGCCTCCTGGTCGAAAACGACGATCTTGAGTTTCTTGCCCAGAACGACCGGCGAAGAACGAATGAGGTGAAGCGCAATCTCGTGGCCATATCCGCCGAAGCCAATCAGGACGAAGGTACTCGCTTCGAATTCGGGGCCGGGTGGCAGACGCAATCGCTTGATGAGCATGCGCGCAGTGGCGTTGAAAGAATTGAAGAGGCGCAGATCGACATGCGCCGAGCCGAGGGATCGCTTATCGCTGGCGATGAGGCGCTTGTGCATCCAGTCATTGCGCAGTTCGGCCAACACTTGAATTGCTTCCGCTTTCCGAAGCGGTGGCTGGGAATGGATGGCGTTGATTTGAAGCGCGATGTCCATGTTCTCACTGTCAGATCCGGTGCAGACGATGGCCGTTTGCGCACGGCGGATTCCCGCAGCGAGCAGCACGTGGGGGCTCTTTGCGTCGCCCTGAAGCACCGGAACTCCAGCTTTCTCACAGGTCGCAGCATTGGGCGAGTCGCCTTGCAAATCGATGGCGACGATGAAATGATGCGCGGCGCGAAGATTCTGCACAATTTGCATTCCCACGTCGCCGATGCCGCAAACGATGGAGTGGTTCGACTTACGGCGCGCCATCGCGGTGCGGAGGTTCTTTCTAACCCCGGTGACAAAAAGTTGCAAGGCGGAAAAGAGTGCAATGCCGGGAACTGCAATCTGGGCGACGATCAGTTGCCAGGGATCCTTGCCGGGCTGAAACAGGTCATAAAGCCGAAGAAGTCCTACAGAGGAAATTAGGCACCGTACGGCCTCAAGGACCGTGAGTGGTAGGACCGGCTGCCATGCCCCCCCCGCGGAATAGCCGCTGCCGACTCTTGCGTATCCCCAAAAGCCAAGCCCGACGGCAAAAACGGCGAAGCTAATGAGAAAGATTTTTTCGAAACGCTTTTCCATGTTTATCCCTGCAAACGGCGGCAACGATCAGCCGGGAAGATTCAACGTTCGATAGCGAAATACGAAGCTCCAATCCATGGTTTCAGCAATCATAACTCCTGCAATTCTCTGTGCGGCCTCACGGAGGGCGGCAAAGCTCTCGCTTTCGGACTCGAGCGCATTCTTCAGATCGATTGACTGGAGAGACTTGAGCTCAAGAGCCATCGCGCGGGAACGATCGGCGGTTCGGGCGAATTCTCCGTGACTGGCGATTGCGTAAAACGCCGCGCCGAAGGCAGGTGGCACGGTCGCCAGGATGAGCAACAAGTACGATTCCTGGTTGGTAAAAACGTGGACGATGCACGCGAGCAAGGTGAGGATAAAGAGGCCGGTTCCGATGTGATGCAAACGATGGCTGAGCTTGGACAGGGTATGGCTGTTGCTCTCGTGGTATCCGACCTGATCGTCGAGGATGCTCTCAATCAGCTTGCCGATTGACGCGAGATAAGGGCGGTCGACAGTTGCGGGCGCCAAACCAAGATCGCGTGCGATGGCGCGAAACATGCCGTCTACCCAGGAACGGTCAGAACCGCCAGAAAAATGGGCGGGAAGCGGAGGGGTGGCGAGCGGACAACCCAATGGGGCCAGGTAGCAATATTGGCGGAGCAACTCAGCTAACTGTCTGTAGTTGAGCCAACGTTCGTGCCAGCCTCTACGGCGGCCATGCCAGGTGATCGCCAGGATAACGACAATCAACGCAAACTCAGTAATTGCTGGGGCTCTGCGCCCCTCCAGGTGATAGGCATGGCCAACCATGCCAAGCATCGCGACCAACACTGCAGAAGCGCTGAGCAGATTGGTGGCAAGCGAACTTGAGCGGAGCAGTCCGGCATAGTAGCCCGACAATCCGTCGGCCCATGCGTAGTGGGGGCAGAGCCGGTCGAGAAGATAGTGTTGCGTTGCCTCGGGCGGAGCGGGAGACTCCGAAATCATTTTCGTCCATTCGGCTCGCGCTGACGGCTCAAAGTCCTTGATCCTCCAGGAACCTCCAGGAAACCTGCGCTTCGCAAGCACATCGCGAAAGATGCGGAAGAGCCGGCCAAAGTCAAATCGGGGCTGCTTCTCGGCGCAATAGGCGTGGCTGAAGTTCGAATCACTCTTCCCAGCGCCATCGGCTTGCGAAAACCGGGATGCGAATCGTACATTCAGCTCTTCCAACGGTAGTTCCTGGCGATCGCCTGAGTCGTCAATCAGGAGAATGCACGGCTCCTTTTGCTGGGAAGCGTGCAGCCAGATGATCGCGATATTCTGCTCCAACGCCTCTTCTACGATCTGCGCCGTACCGCCTCTTCCTGCGGCTGGCTCGCCGTCCCAAATGGCTATGAGGAAGTCCGACTGCTCAAGCACGATCCGTCCGATGCGCTCATAAGCCAGAGATTCCATATCCCGCTCGCCATCGGCCTGAAAGACCGCGGAGGCTTTGGCCACCAGATCCTGGAATTCCACGCGCGAGACTTCGCTGGTAAAGTCCCGGCAATACTCTTCGATGTGGAATGGGAAAGGGCACTGCAGCTCCGCGCCAAGGGCAAGACCAGTGCGGGCAACGATGCGGTCCGCGCCCTCGGCGAGAGGAGAGAGGATGCGTAAGAGCGGCGACTGGGGTGAATGAAGGAGAGGATCGTGCAACCGGGAAGCAAGCGCGGCAATGGCTTGGAGAACTTGTTCGCATTGAACAGGCAGGCTGGCGGCGACATCGGGAGACAGCCGGTTGGGCCGATGGCCCGTTACGCCGATTTGAACCACCAGGCGGGGCCGCGGCGGCGAACTTGACTCGTGAGAGGCCATGGCGCGGTGATGGACGATGCTCCCTTGTCGGTTCTCCGGTTTCTGTCAGGCGAAGCGCCAACTGCCAAGTGGCTTTTTCATCAAGAAAATGCCATCTTCTCTGCACTGGAAACGACGCAACCTGACTGGAGAACCGCGCTAAATCTGGGTTGAGCATATCACGGCGTCAAACATAGGCCAGACAGGTGTTTATACGCGGGCAAGTCCAGGCTTATCCGTGGCGGATGAATGAGCCGTTGTGGAGCTCGGCCATCGCCTGGCGCAGCTCTTCTTGCGTGTTCATGACGATCGGTCCGTACCAAGCGACAGGCTCCTCGAGCGGCTTGCCCGAGACGAGCAGGAAGCGAATGCCCTCGGGGCCGGCCTGGACAACGATCTCGTCGCCTCGGTCGAAGAGGACGAGTGAATGGTTCTTTGCGTCGTAGACAGCCTGAGCGTTCGGGTCGATGGCAGACTCGGTGAGCACGGCCTGCGGCTCGGAAGCGCCGCTGAAGGTTCCTGCGCCGGCGAAGACGTAGGCGAAGGCATTACGCGTGGTTTCGACCTTGATCCGTTTGCGCTTGAAGGGCGGCACCGAGATGTCGACGTAACGCGGGTCGGCAGCGACTCCCTCGACGGGGCCGGTTTTGCCCCAGAACTCGCCGCAGATGATGCGCGCTTTGGTTCCGTCGTCCTCGGTAACTTCGGGGATGGCGTTTGAGGGGATGTCCTGATAGCGTGGGTCGGTCATCTTGAGCGATGCAGGCAGATTGGCCCACAACTGAAAACCGTGCATGCGCCCGCGATCGTCGCCTTTGGGCATTTCCTGGTGAAGAATGCCGCTGCCCGCAGTCATCCACTGCACATCGCCGGCGGTCATGCGGCCCTTGTTGCCGAGTGAGTCGCCGTGCGCAACCTCGCCGGCGAGAACATAAGTGATGGTCTCGATGCCACGATGCGGATGCCATGGAAAACCAGCCAGGTAGTCGGCGGGATTCTCGTTGCGAAAATCGTCGAGCAAGAGAAACGGATCGAACTCGGAGGTTTTGCCGAATCCGAAGGCGCGTTGGAGCTTGACGCCGGCTCCCTCGATCGTGGGCTTGGTTTGGTAGATTTCTTTGACAGCTCTCAAAGACATGTTGAACCTCCGGAGGGCGGAATTCGGCGCAACGGTTTGGGCCGCCCGGTTCCGCGGCGGCCCAGCTGGAGGAAGCTGCTCGTCATCCACTCTTAGCGTACTTCTATTCGATGCTCGGGGAAGATATTCGTTGCAACAGGGAAATTGTCGACTGATCGATCCCGGCTGAGGTTGATTACGCCGCCTTGATCAGCTCCACGTCAAGAGTGATGGCCACTTCCTCACCCACCATAACTCCCCCGGCTTCAAGAGGAGCATTCCACCCAAGTCCGAAATCCTTGCGGTTGATTTTCGTGGTCGCGGTGAGGCCAATGCGCGTATTGCCCCAGGGGTCTTTTGTGGGCTCGCTCACATCCTCGACGCTCAGAATCACAGGTTTGGTAACACCGTGGATGGTCAGGTCTCCGCTAACCGTATAGCCGTCGCCTTTTTTCTCGATGTGCGTCGATTTGAATGTCATCGCGGGGAATTTTTCCACGTGGAAGAAGTCCGGGCTCTTGAGATGACCGTCTCGCTTCTCGTCATGCGTGTTGACGGTGCCAACGTCAATGGAGACTTCAAGGGTGGACTGGGTGTGGTCGGCGTCGACGCGATTCAATACGCCGGTGATTCCGCCGAACTTGCCTCGGACGTTGGAAATCATCATGTGTTTGACCTTGAACTCGGCCGAAGAATGTGCGGGATCGATGTTCCAGGTGGATGTGGCGGGGGTTGAGGTCATAATTGGGTTCCTTTCTGGTTTGTTGGATGCGGGAGGCGGATGTTCGTTGCAACAAGTATTTTGGCGGCGAGGCGGCCGGGGCAATCGGAGGGAGGCCTTATGCTTGGTAACAGACTTCCTGTGAGCGACTTTGCCCAATCCGTGAAGCAGCAGGCCGACATCGTGAAGGTGATCGAGAGCTACATCAGGCTGCGCAAGGCGGGGGCGCAACGGTTTACTGGGTTGTGCCCGTTCCACAAGGAGAAGACGCCCTCGTTCAGCGTGCACGCGGGGCAGCAATTCTTCTACTGCTTTGGCTGCCAGGCAACAGGCGATGTGTTCAGCTTTGTGGGCAAGATCGACAATGTGGGCTTCCCCGAGGCCGTACGGATTGTTGCGCAGAAGTGCGGGATCCCGTTGCCCAAGCGGGAGTTTTCGTCGCCGGAAGAGGCAGCTGGCGCGCGGCTTCGAGCCAAGCTGCTGGAGCTGCACGAGACAGCGGCGGAGTGGTTTGAGGAGCAATTCCGCGGGCCCGGCGGAACTCTGGCGCGTGAGTATCTGGCTGGCCGAGGAATGACGGACGAGGGGATCAAGAAATTCCGAATCGGGTACGCACCCGATAGCTTCAGCGCGCTGCGCGACCGGCTGAGTGGGATGGCGGACCAGGATGCGCTGCGCGCGAGTGGACTCTTCAGCTCAAAGGAACAAGGGGACGGAAGCCAGGGGCCGATCTACGACAGATTCCGCAAACGTGTGATGTTTCCTATCTGCAATGAAGGCGGCCGAGTGATTGCCTTTACCGCGCGGACTCTGGAAACGGGCGAAAAAGCGGGAGCGAAGTACATCAACTCGCCGGAGACCCCGCTCTATTCGAAGGGGCAGGTACTGTTCAACCTGGACAAGGCGAAGCCGGCGATTCGCGCGATGGAGTTCGCTTTGCTGGTCGAGGGCCAGATGGATTGCATCAGCGTTTTTCTGGCGGGAATTCAGAACGTGATTGCAACCAGCGGGACGGCTTTCACCGAACAGCAGGTGGCGATCCTGAAGCGCCACACGTCGAACGTGATCGTGAACTTCGATCCCGACACGGCCGGCGCGAATGCGGCCGAGAAGTCGATCGCACTTCTAACTGAGGAAGGTTTTTCGATCAAGATTGTAACGCTCGAGGGAGGACTCGATCCCGACCGGTACATCAGAGAGCGGGGCGTGGAGGCTTATAAGGAAGCACTTCGCGAGTCGCGGCGGCAGGCCGATTACCTGATTGAGCGGGCACGAATGCTATTTCCGGGAGCGAGCGCGGAACAGAAAGTGAAAGCGATGAACTTTCTGCTGCCGCACATCCGGCGAATGCCTGAGGCGCTGGCAAGGGAACAATTTGCCGCAGACGCTTCGCAGAAACTGGGGATTGGTTCGGCGGTGCTCCGCGAGGAGGTGCGGCTGGCTGCACTTCGGCGGCGAGATCGTGTCGAAGAGCGGACTGCGAAGCTGAGTGAAGTGGAAAAGGTGCTGCTGCGGGCGTTGGCTGTAACTGATCCCGATGGGGCGGAGGCGCGGCTGCTGGCGGCAGAGGCTTTGACAAACAACGCGCCATGGTTCGAGCACCTGGGCGCATTCAGGGCGATGCGTGCATTAGCAGATCGAGCGGCTAAGGATCCGATGGATGCGGTCGAGGATCCGGGCCAGAAGGCTCTACTGGCGGAAGCACTGCTGGGAGAAAGCCGGGCACCGCAGGCGAACGAGGTAGAGAGCGCGGTGCAGGAGGTTCAGGAGCGCGCCATGGAAGGCAGGCTGCGGGAGCTGCGGACGCAGATTGCCGAGGCCGAGCGGAATGGCGACTTTGCCGGGCTGACGCTTTTAACCCAAAAGAAGCTGGAACTGGATCAGGTCCTGCGACGGCTACACGGCCAGAAGACGCGTGAGCGATAAGTTTTTTGGGGTGCTGCCCAGGCGGGCCGGGGATCGCAAGGACAAGTCCTCGTCCTTGGGGCGACGGAAGGGGCCTGCCCAAAAAAGATCGTGCGGCCCGTCCCGCCGTTCCCTCTATTTTGTTTTGTCAAGCGTCCGAGCGCTTTCCCCTCACCTCATCTCCCTCATTCCACTACAAATAAAAATCTCCCCAAGTTTGCCGGTTATTTCGAAGATTTCGCTATGCTTGCCTTAAGTGGATAAAAAGGTGCGATTCGCCATGGCTGACGGCGCTGCACGATCAAGGTATGGCCTGGCCCCGGGGCCTGCTCCCGTTTTTTCTACTCGATTGCACCCAAATCGGTGCTAACCCGGAAAGAACGGCTCGCAAGTCTCTGATTCCAGGAATCTTGATTCATAACCCCAATGTTTTCAATGGGTTAGAGTGAATCATACAAGGCATAAGTAGCTGAAAACAAATGCCTTAACCACGAAAAAGTAGGACATTTTATTAACCAGTGAACAGCGCGGCCTGAAACTGAGACCCGAGCCACGCCCCCTATTCCCCATTCTCTGTGCCCTGCGCACAGTGGCTGTCAGGCGCCAACCCTCTTGCGTCGAAAATGCACTTCCGAGCGTCTAAATAGTGAGTAAGCAATCGGGACTGAGTGGCTGGAAGCGGGCGACGAAGCGACTGTCGAACAAAACGCGCAGGCTGTTTTTTGCGCTGGGTTTTTCTGGCGGGTGGAAGTGTAGTTGTGGTAATCTATTGATCTCAGTGAGGATGCGCGCCCCTTTGCCCCACACATG
>CAZVYV010000013.1:4666-23876 GCA_964630985.1 uncultured Occallatibacter sp. | reverse complement strand
AACATGACAAATCTGACAACACTGTACATCAAATGAACACCACGATTCAAATTCTCGACTGGGTTGACAGCCACAAGGTAGGAACGTGGGCGAGCTTCATTACCGTTGTTTACGCGGTCGAACATGCGGGCGGCCTGCGTACTATTTGGGCAAGGATTTTAGGGCCAAAGCAACCATCCGGTAATCCAGGAGAACTGCCAGCCGATGCTTTTGACAAGTGGGCGAACATTCGCGCCACTTTGCCACAACCAATTTCGGGGCCACAACCCGCGCCGGGGGCAGCGGAAACCAAGAAAGAAACTACAGTATGAAAAAAACACTCGCACTTGCGGCTCTGGCCGCCATCACCATCGGACTCGCCGGTTGCGCCGGCACGTCCACCCCGCTCGCCGGCTTGACGGGCACGAACGCCATCACCAGCTCAGTCACGAGCATCGGCAACATCAGCCCGGCCAACCTGTCGCTCGCACTGTCGCAGGACAACGCCAATGACGACCTGACGGCGGCCACGCCCTACGGCAACCTGACGGTGCACCGGACCGTGCCTGGCGCCACCAACACGACGCCGGTAACTCCGCTGACGGCCGCGCAGTTGGCATCCGTTCAGTCGGACCCGATTGCCTCGTTCGTTTACGGGCTGGGCCGCGATTCGGCTTCGGTCAACCTGAATTGGCAGGGGGTCGGCGGGACTGTGGTATTCAACCGCTCCATGCCGCCAAACACCAATGCGGTCATCAACGTCAACGTGGTCAACACATCGGCCAACCCGGTGCCCAGCGTGGTCACTACCAACGCGGTGGCCAAGTGACGTATGGACAACGCCTTTGACCCGTCCGTGCTGCTTCCGGGCGACATCATCCTGTACTTCGCCGCTGACCCGGTGGACTACCTGATTGCCGTCAAGACCGGGAAGCGCGTCGGGCACATCGAGGTTTACGCGGGCGCCGGACAGTCCCTCGCCTCGCGCAATGGCGTCGGGGTGAATCAATACCCACTGCGTATTGACGGCGCTGTATCCGTGCGCCGGCCGCTTGGGACGTTTGCGTTCACGGCTGGTCTAGATTGGTTCACCCACACCGCCAAAGGCCAGGGCTACGACTGGAAGGGGTTGGCGACGTTCACCAGTCTTGTCAACGAGGGCGAGGAGGGCAAAATGTTCTGCTCGGAGTTCGCGGTGAACTTCTTCCGGGCCTGTGGTTACAATCCCTGCAATCCCAGCCAACCGGCGTTCGAGACTTCGCCGAGAGACTTTTGGATCTTGGGGACCTTTGAAACCAAGTGGGCGCTGAACGAGTACTATGCCTGAACTTTCCGGGTGCAAACCCCCTGCAGTCCCGACTGGCCGGCTCGTCGGTTATAGTTTCCCGACGAGCCGGCAACCAATTTTCCGCGAGAGCGGGAAACAAGAGCATGTGGCAGAATGAAATTGCCGTCGGCCCCACATTGGACGCCGATTGTTTACCGCCGAACTGTGTGGCCGGTGTGCGCGGTCACGGTCAATCGGTGCTGGCTCGAATCCAGCCATGCTCATTCATTTTGCGGCAAACGAACCAGCGCAAACCGGCGCGCCCGGCCTTTGTTTATTGGTTAATGTTCACCGGGCGCGCCGGATACCATACCATGGACCCACCTCCCCAGCCAGTCCCGCCACCGCCTGATGATCCCGAGCCCGAGCCGGATTATTTGACGGCCGACGTGACGCAGTAAATTTGTTGCATATTTCTGTTGACCTGTTAACCGGCATGGTGCATACTGCGGCCAGGTGATGCGGTTTTTTGACCGTGGAACCGTAACGAAACAACGAAAAAATGCAGCAAAACATTATGAGAGCATCCGAAATATTCCCTAGTAAATACCTCAAAGCCGACGAACTGGACCAGGATTACATCGTCACCATCGCCGAAGTCGTCCTTGAATCACTTGAGCAAAACGACGGGACGAAAGTGGACAAACCCGTCATCTACTTCAAGGAGTGGGATAAGGGACTGGTTTGCAACAAAACAAATTTCGGCATCATCGCCCAACAGCATGGGGACGACACCGATCTGTGGCTGGACAAAAAGATCACGCTGACCGTGATGGACGTGCAGGCCTTTGGTGAAGTTGTGCAGGCCATCCGCGTCAAATCTGGCCGCAAACCGGCACCGGCCGGCGGCCCAGGCCGAGCTCACCAGCACGCCGCCGGCCCGGGCAGAGCCAACGCCGCACCGGCTGCCGCCGCAGCGGGACCTGCCCAATCCGTCAGCGAACCGGCCAGCCTGCCCGGGGCTGCCGCCGATGATGTGGTGACCGCATTCTGGACCGAAGCCCGCCGGCTCGGATTTGATCGCAAGACGGCGCTTGAACTCGTCGTGAAGGAGGGGGGTGATTTCGTCAAAGCCCAGGCGGCTTTGGCTGCGCAACCATTCTGACCAGTTCAGGAGCGTGACGGCCATCCCGTCACGCTCCTGCCAACAACGAAACAACGATATTTATGAGCAAATACATCACCGACCTATCCGCCAAAAACCTCAAGGGGCTGACCTTCAGCCATAAGCTGAACCGGGTAAACATTTTCGTCGCCGACAACGAGGCGGGTAAGACCGCCCGGCTCGACGGCATTCTCCTCTGCCAGCTTGGCTACAAGCTCAAGCCCGGGAAGAAACCAGAGAAGACCGCCGCCGCGATCTTCCGCAGTTGCGGCTGCCGCGGGGGCGGCGCCACCGAGTTGGCCGTCAGCAACACCATGAGCGACGGGACCGCCATTGCCCGCCAATGGACGATGCAGCGCGGGAAGATCAGCTATCAGGGACCGGATGACGAATTCATTCCGCCGCTCATGCTCGACCCGAGCGGATTCTTTGCGCTGTCCGGGCCGGAGAAGCGCAACCACGTGTTGCGCCAGTGCGATCTGGCCAAGCTCGGATTGGGGTACGAGCCTTTGACGACACGATTGAATCCACTATTCGCATCACTCAATAGCACGGACGCCGGCCGTTTGGCTACCGGCGAAGTAACAGCCGAAATTAGCCGGTTGGATACCGAGCGCCATTTCACCCAACAAACCGTGTACGACTGGCTTGCCGTAGTTGTGGACTCCATCACCAAGCTCAAAGACACCGCCGCCAGCCAGGCCGAAACCCACGAGCAGACCGTCAAGGGCTTGACCGACGGCAAAGCCCATGACGGCGACATGACGGCCATCCAATCGGTGCAGCCCGAGATCAACGCCGCCCGGGACCGCCACACGGCGGCCGTGCAGGCCGAGGCGACAGCACAGGCAGCGCTGCAACAGGCTGAGCAGTCGGTCCGGCAATGCAAGGCTCTGGCTGATACCGTGGTGGAAGAGACGGTCATTCAGAAACGGATTGCCAAAGGGCAGAAACTCATTGAGGAGTTGAGGCAGACGCCGGCGCCCGGGCCGCGTCCCGAGGCCAAGCCAATGGCGACAGCCCGTCCAGATAATACCGCAGCACAGACCGCCCACCGCGCCGCCGTGACCGCCCGCGACGATGCCGACTATTCGCTTCGCCAGGCCGGCCGCGAGGTTGAGAGCCTGCAACAGGCCATCACGGCAGCCAAGGCTCAGACGACATGCCCGACCTGCGGCCACGATATCACCGCCAGCCAAGCCGCAGTTGTGGCCGGCCTACAGGCTGAGTTGGTATCCGCCAATTCAATCCACAAACAGCGCCTAACCGCCTACGGGACCGCCGAGAATGCCGCCAAGGCTGCCGCCGACGCGCTGGCGACCATCGGCGGCGAGATTACAGCATGGGACGCTGCCCAGGCCGATCTGCGCCGCGCCAACCAAGCCGCGCTCGACCTATGGGACGCCGCCCACCGTGCCCATACCGACGCCCAGACCAAGATCAACACCTATATCGAGGCCATCCAGCGACTGCGCGACCAGATCGCCGGCAACCAGGCCGCCCGAGACGCCGCAGCGAAGCTGCCGAGCCTGCAACAGGCCGCATGGGACGCCGGGCAGGCCCGCCAGCAGGCGCATGACGCGCTGGAACCGATCATGCAGGAGATCCATCAGCTTGAGACCCAACAGCGCAATTACATCGCCCGCACCCAGGACGCCCGCCGGGCCGATCAGAGCCGGGAGATGTTGCAAACAGCCAAGGATCGGTTGGCCGTGTTCAAAGCGGCGCTGAAGGTGGTTGCCGGTGAGAAAGAACGGGCGGCCACCGATGCGTTCAAGGAACTGCTGGCACAAGCCCGGCTGTTCACGGATGGCAACCTACGGGCGCCGCTAGAGTACCGGGACGGCGAAATCGGAATGACCGCCGATGGCAACTGGGTGGAAATCTCAGAGTTCAGCGGCAAACAGCAAATCTTTGCGCTCGCCGGACTTGGAGTTGCTTTGACCAAAAACAATCAGGGGGTGAGGCTGGTAATGGTTGACGAGATGGGCCGCCTGACCGCCGCCAACAAGGTAAAGCTGGTGAACCGGTTGCTGGAATTGATTCACCAGGGCGTGATTGACCAGGCTTGCCTTTGCGACGTCAGCTCCAGAGATTATCCAACCAATCCCGACATCAACCTGATTCCGGTTGACAACGGGACCAAGGCCGGTTAACATCTGGCTTCCCTTGAGGATTACACGATAAAACCGCCGGCTGGACCTACGTGATGGTAGGCCAGCCGACAACAACGAAACAACGAATTATGCAACTAAACCCATCCCAACAGGCTGCCGTCAACAGCACCGCCGCCCGGCTTGTCGTAACGGCCGCCGCAGGCTCGGGCAAAACCCGCGTCTATGTCGAGCGCATCCGTCGGATGATCGCCGACGGGGCCGACCCGCGCAGCATCATCGCCGTGACGTTCACGAACGCCGGAGCCAAAGAGATTCAGGAGCGGTTGGCTTTGAAAAACTATGGCCCAGACGACCTGCCAAGTCACGAGCTAGGCTACTGCGGAACGCTCCACGGCTTCGTCCTCCGCATTCTCCAACAGCACGGCAACATCATCGGCCTGCCCCAGCGCCTAACCGTGATTGACGAGTCCGAGGCCGACGCCATCCGCCAGGACACCATCCTAAAGCTGTCCTACAAGGGTACGCGCAAGGCGGTTGATGCGGAGATTGGTAAAGGGGTGGACCACTTCCGTGGCAGTTGCTACAAGCCCGGGACCGACGCCGAACGGGTATCGTTCGAGTATTACTTCCGGCTGCTGACCACCGGCTGTTTGACATTCAATTGTATTTTAGAATTAGGGCTTGAATTGATTAAAAAACTTGCAGATCAAAACATTGGGCAATATCAAAATATACGACAATTTGAGCATTTGATGGTTGATGAATGCAATGATTCAGCATCAATAGATTTTGAGATTTACGAAGCTCTACCGGTCAAGACGAGGTTCTACTGCGGTGACCGCAGGCAAAAAATTTACGGGTTCCGTGGGAGTTGTAATGGATTCGGTCAACTGATTGACGGCGCGCCTGCCAACAAATGGACAGCTTTAGAGCTTGCAGAGAATTACCGCAGCGGCACCGCTATAATTTGCGCCGCTAATAAGTTACAACCGCAGTTCAGCCCGATGATATGCGCCACTGGCACAGTCGGAAATTTCAACGTGACCGCATTTGATACCGCAGCCGAAGAAGCCGCCGACACAGCAGCTTGGATAAAAAAGAAAATCCAAGAAAACACGCCACCAACTGAAATCGCCGTGCTCTGCCGCACCAACGCCCTCGTGGGCGCCTTCAAGAAAACCCTGACCGATAGCGGCATCCCCGTCCGGGCCCGCAAACAAGCCGACAATCCACTCGACTGGACGACCGCCCGGGCGTTCATCGCGCTGTTGACCAATCCCGAAAACGACCGGCTGGCCTACAAATTCACCGAGTTGAAGTGCGGGACTGAAAAGGCCGGCCAGATGCAACGGGCCGCCACCGCCAACTTCGAGACGATCAACGAGCGGTACTGGCAGATTGGCCGTCACACGCTGGAAACCGTCACGTCGGCCATGGTTGGCGTCGGGCTGGAACGGGAAAGCGTTGGCCGAGTACGCCAGATCATCGAGAGCTTGCAGCCTACCGCTTCAATTCTGGAGCTACAGGCCGCCATTGTGGCCCAGACCGAGGCGCAGGCCGAGGAGGGTGACGGCGTGACCGTGACGACCATCCACGGCGCCAAGGGCCGAGAATGGGCCATCACGTTCCTGCCAGCATGGGAGGAGGGTGTTTTCCCGTCGGCCCGGGAGGCAGCCGATGAGGAGCAGTTGGCCGAATCTCGCCGCCTCGCATATGTCGCTGTGACCCGAGCCAAGAGCCTTTGCGCTATCAGTTTTGCCCGCCGGAGAGAACAAAAGTGGAAAGGTATGCAAAAAATGCTTCCGAGCCGTTTCATTGGAGAAGCCACAGGAGGACAATTGTGAAAGACTCAACTTTTTCAATGTTTATTCGCGTAATTGCATTTTCATGTCTTATACATGCTTTTGGTTTTGCAACACATATTCGTAACGAGAAAGGACAATTTAAATCATGAAATGCTGGTTCGATGTTGAGAGTTCCGGCCTGCCAGACTTCAACGCCCCGCCAACAGCCCCGCACCAGCCGCGCCTGGTCCAACTGGCGGCCATTCTGACCGATGACGACGCCAACGAGATCAGCACGATCAATCTGCTGGTCCGGCCCGATGGCTGGACGAGCAGCCCTGGCACGGTGGCCGTCCACGGCATCACGACCGAGCACGCCGCCGCCTACGGCCTGCCGGTCAAAGGCTGCGTCGGGATATTCGTCCGGATGGCCCAGGCGGCGACCACCTTGCACGCCTACAATGCGCAGTTCGACATGGGGATAATGCTGAACGAGATCAGCCGGATCAAGGACATGCCCAATCCGTTCCGGCCGGACAACCTCGTGTGTGAGATGCTGCCGATGACGGATATTTGCCGGCTGCCCGGCAACTATAGCAAATTCAAGTGGCCGAAACTGGCCGAGGCTTACCAGCACGTGACCGGGCATGACTTGGAGGACGCCCATGATGCGCTGGCCGATGTCCGGGCCATGATAGCGGTCCACAAGTGGCGGATGGCTTACGAACACGGGGCGCCGCTGCCGCCGCCACAGCCAACAGCTACGCCAAAACAATTCTTAAACGCAGATGGTGAATTTGAATGTGCCGGTTGCGGAAAAGCTCGCAATCGTAACACAGAGCTTGAATATTGCGACAACCCGAGATGCCGTCTTTCGCGCAATTGGGTTATGGCCGAGCCGAGACAATCCGCAGCGGAGGCGTACCTATCATGAGCCCGCAATACAAAGCCCTGATGGATGAATTCTATCCGGCCGCGCCTGTGCAAGATGCCCCAGAGCCACCACGGCTGCGCACAGAGAAACGGGCGCGCCAGATCAGGCTGGCCATGAGGCGATTGCGCGCCCGGCGCCGCCAATCCAACCTAAACAACGCCGGCCGCCCAATGGACCCGGCCAAGCTCAAATTTGTGAACAAGAAGTACAGGAAACGATATGCCAAAAACACTTGAAGAACGCCGCGCCGAAGGCTTTCAGCATTACAATGTTCCCACCACTCTAGGCGTGCCCAAAACCGCCGACGCTGAGACCATCCGCAAGGCCCACCGCAAGAAGGCCAAGCAGAATCATCCCGACGCCGGCGGCCAGCCCGCGGCATTCCGGGAGATCAACGAAGCCTACCTGATTTTGCGCGACCCGGCCCGCCGCCAGCGGTACGACCAGACCGGCGAGGACGAGCAGCAGGACACCGCCACGACCGACCTGATCGGCATGTTCATTCAGGCGGTGGACGCCATCGGGGACACCCCAGACGGCGATCCGGTTTACCTCGTCAAGCGCAAGCTGGCCAACGCAGAGGCCCAGGTGAAGGGCCAGCAGCGGGAATTCGACAAGGCCGCCCGCCGCACCGCCCGGATGGCCGCCCGCATCAAGGTGGCTGGCGACCAGCCAAATCTGCTGAAGTTGGCCCTGGAAAACCATGCGGCCGGGCTGGAGCAGAAATCGCAGGCCTGCCAGATCGAACTCGAACGGATTGCCAAGATGAAGGCGATCATCCTGCAGTACGAGTTTGAGATGCCCAAGCAGGAGGCGAAGCAGGGGGCCAAGTTGTGGCAGTGGGGGACCGTCCAGCCGGGATTGCTGGAGGAGATGCTGAAACAGGGCGGGTTTGAAGTGCCGGCCAAATAAATCGGGAAAAATCAGTTGCACTTGAGAGCCGATGTGAACGATGATGCGAACGCAACCGGGAATTGGCCCAGTTGCAAAGGCCGTGGAAAAGCCTTGAAAGAGTTGGTATGAAATCGTATATTTGTTTTGCAGATCGTCCGTTGACAGGAACTTACAGGCTCGCCAGCGCGCCTCGAATTTTCCACCTGTTGGCGGGCGTTTTGCTTTTCAGACCATGAAAGATATCACCGAATCCACACTGCACGCTGAGAAAATGGACCTTGTCCGCACCGAGTTCAACCGCTTTTGGGACGATGAACTCCACAAACCATGGATGCAGTCGCTCAACCACCCGCAACGGCTGCACGCCCAAACATCGGCCTGGCGCGCCTACCTGTCAGCGAAAGGACTACTCAAATGAGCGCGTTCAAACAACCACTGCCGGAGGCCAATTACACGCAAATCCCCAACGTGATTTTGGACAACATGTGCGAATTCACCGACGCAGAATTCAGGATCATTACGTTCGTTTGCCGCCACACCTTTGGCTGGCAACGTGAAGACAGCAAGATGATGAGCCTGTCATTCATCGCCACCGGGACCGGCATGAGCCGCCAAGGCGTCATCAACGGATGCTTTCGGCTTAAGGAAAAAGGCATCCTGGAACGGTTCGAGATTGGCAATTCCTTCACCTACAGATTGCTAGTCAACGCCGTTGACCAGTCAACGCCGTTGACCGAAATCGGTCAACGCCGTTTACCGATTTCGACAAAATCGGTCAACGCCGTTGACACAAAGAAAGAAAGAAGCATAAAAGAAAAGAAACAAAGAGAGGTTGAGGTCATCATACCCCAGCAGCTCGACACCGCAGAATTCACAGAAACTTGGATGCGATGGGTGAAGTACCGAAAAGAAACTCGAAACGCTCTGACACCAAGCACCATAGAAGCGCAGTTCAAGAAATTGGCAGCGTATGGACTCGCCGGCGCAATTCTCTCGATAGATCAAAGCATAGCCAACGGATGGCGAGGTTTATTTGAGCCAAGAATCGAGACTCAGAAAAACGAAGATCAAACCCCACCGCAAAACGGATTCTGAAATATGCCATCCGCCACCATCACCGCGACCACCGAACCAGGCCCTCGCCGGCGCCAACCCGCCATTGACCGACTGCCCCCGCATAGCCTACCCGACGAGCAGGCCGCCATCGGCTGCCAGTTGCAGGACCCGAACGAGTGCATACCCGAGACGTTCAGCCGGGTAGCCGGCGACGTGACCGCGTTTTACGATCTTCGGCACCAAACGATTCAGACCACCCTGTTTGAGATGCACAACGAGCAGACGCCGGTCGACATCATCACCTTGCAAGGCCGATTGCGAGACAAACAGATTCTGGAGCAGGTTGGAGGCGTGACATATCTGAACGATTGCCAGGACGCCGCCCCCAGTGCAGCCAACCTGCCGACCTACCTCGATGTAATCTGCCACAAGCATCTGTTGCGGCGGATGATTCAGACATGCACGTCCACCGTGGCCAACATTTACGACTCGGAACAACATCCCGAGCTTCTACTGGAAAACTTTGAGCGGGACGTTCTGGCCATCCGCAAAATCAAAGGCAACGGCCAGATGCTGCCGATTCGGGAAGTGGTGCAACAGGCTTTGACCGACATCGAAATCATGTGGAGCCGGCAAGGGCAGATTAGCGGATTGCCAACCGGATTGATTGACCTCGACAAGGAAACCGACGGACTGCACGGCGGGGATTACATCCTGATCGCCGCTTTCCCATCCGTTGGAAAAACCAGTCTGGCCATGAACATCGTTGAGCATGTGACGCTGGCCATGGGCTTGCCGGTTGGAGTTTTCAGCGCCGAAATGTCGGCCCGTTCGCTGGTCCGCCGGGCGATTGCCAGCCATGGCCGGGTGAACATGCGCAAGATTCGGGAAGGAGCCATGTTTCCAGACGATTTTTCGCGCATAACCAATGCCGCCGCCCGGCTCGCAGAATCAAACCTGCACATTGACGACACGTCCGACATGAGCATTCAACAGGTGCGAGCCAAGGCCCGCCGGATGCATCAACAGTACGGACTGGCGTTGGTTGTGGCCGATTATGCGCAGATGTTTACCAGCCCAGGAGCGGAAAACCACACGATGGAGCTTGACCAGGTGAGCAAGGGCTTCAAGAACATGGCCAAAGAATTGAACGTGCCGGTCATCGTGTTGAGCCAGTTGACCGAGGACGCCAAGGGCAATGTGCATCTGAAAGGCGCCCGGGCGCTGGGCGAAGATGCCGACGGATACTGGCATTTGAAACGGCCAAAGGACGCTAAGGACGATGCCAAAGCCGACGCTGAGCCCGTCGAATTGTGGCTGAGAAAGCAGCGCAACGATGCCCGCAATGTGTTGGTAAAACTGACGTTCCTAAAAGCGTTCACCCGATTCGAAAGCGCCAGTAAAGTTTCAGATGACAACGAACCAAATCCGGGTTACTATACCCCGGACTGATTTCCGGCCATTCCGGCCGGGACAACGAAACGAAACAACGAAATAGAAAGAACGAACCATGATCGCAGACACAAGCAACACCTGGACGGACACGTCCGCCCCCAAACTCCACAAAGGCAAATCCAAGAAAGCCAAGCTAAGCAAGAGCGCCGCGGCTGAGCTTAAGGCGCAGATGGAAGCCAACCAGATCGGCCACGGGGAACTTCCGCCGGTGCCAGATCCAACCGATACCGTCACCATCACGCCGGCTGGCGAGGAGATGCTGACCAAATCCGAGAAGAAGGCCAGGAAGCTGGAGGAGAAGCTCAAGGCCGCCGTTGCCGCTGCTGGTGAGACCGAACCAGCAGAGCCAAAGAAAGGCCGGAAAAAGGACGCTCAGGGCGACTTTGTTTCCAACGGCAAACTGTTTGTGCCCGAGCCGGACAGCCCCCTGTACAAGGCGGGTAAGCGGTTGGCCGACGTGATTACGACACTCAAGGACGCGACCGATGAAAAGGCCGAGGCGGAGTTGGAAGTCGCCAAGGCGATGAAGAATGCCAAGCGGTTGTGCTACAAGGTCGCCGGCTACACCTACGAATTGCAGCACCTCGGAGCCCGCGACAAAATCAAAGTCATCAAACCAAAATGAATTCAAAGCAGCAACGTCGGGATACCGATTGGTTTAAGTACCATCTGTTGAAGATGGCCAGTCTGTGCTGGATTGACCCACGTCGCAAGCTCGGCAGAAAACGTAAACGCCATGAGCGTCGTCAGAGCAGGCGGGCATGGTTCAAAATTCCGCCTATGCCCACACAAATCACTGTACAAGTAAATGAAGTGTGCGGACTACCATTCCTGATTACGCGCAGCATCGACGGTCAAATTCTGTCGCAGGAAGTGTTATTCGGTGTAAATAAAGGACCTTCACTGGCAAAGCTTTTATGAGCAAAACCAAATATCACCACGCCGCCGCGCTGGCCGTCGCCACCGCCCTACAGGCCGCGCTGGAGCCATTCTGCCAGCGCATCATCATCGCGGGCAGCCTCCGGCGCAACAAACCGGAGGTCGGCGACATCGAGCTCTTGTTTGTTCCGCGCATGGAGGACCGCCAAACCGACTTTTTCAGCCAGGAGCCGGTGGACTTGGCTGCCATGCAGATTCAGCACATGCTGACCCTCGGTGAGATCAGCCAGCGGCCCAACGTCAACGGCCATTACACATGGGGACCGCAGAACAAGCTGGCCGTCCACGTCGCCAGCGGCATCCCGGTCGATTTTTTCAGCACCATTCTTGAACGCTGGTGGGTTTCGCTCGTGATAAGGACTGGCAGTAAGGACACTAATCTGCGGTTGACCACCGGGGCGATGAAGCAGCAGCGGATGCTACAGGCTTATGGCGAGGGAGTTGTTGAGCAGGGCGGCCATGTTCTGAAATGTCTCAGCGAGGAGGATGTTTTCCGATATTGCAATGTGCCCTACCTGCCAGCCCACGAGCGCACCTATTGACCATGAACACCCCCTTTGCCACCGAGCTAACCGCCCTCGTCCGAGCCATCGTGACCGAATTTGTGTCCCACCCGGAGGCGCTGGAGATCACAGCCATCCAATGGGCGCCGGCTGCGGTGGACATCGGTTGGCGCGGCCACCGGGCGGACACCCCCCGGATGATTGGAGAACGGGCGCAGACATTCCATCATCTCCGCGAGTTGGTCCGCCTGATCGGCGCCAACCACGGCTACGAGACCGACCTGGACCGAGTTGGCGAGCCGGTGACGGGCGAGGCTGAACGCTATCCGGACTTCCAGAGCCGGCCCGACTGGCCACGGGTCCGGCTGCTGGACAAGCTGAACCGGTTGGCGACAATGGCAACCCGCCATGGCCAGGTCGAGATCGAGACTAAGGATTTTGCCAAGGACGGCACACCCTGGACGGCCGTTCTGGTTAACATCAGCCAGGCCGAGACACCACAGACAGAGCAGATTCTGCGGGACAGCCTCAAGCACATCTGGTACGTCATGGCCGCCGCGCAAGGGCGGCAAACGCGGCTGACGGTTGAGGCGAGCCTGCCGGCGGAGCACCAGCCGGAGACGGCGGCCGGCCGATTCGCAAAATAGGGGCTTGACAGAAACGGCCTGATGCAGTAAATTTGATGCACAACGATACAACGATATGAGCGAACGATTGACCCCCTCGACACACCGCTTGACCGACTTGCCCGGCCAACATCATCCGCAACGCTGCCAGCTATGCGGTGAATTTGATCCGCTTGAAGGCATCAAAACCGGCCAGGGCATTTTGAGCCGTTGGCAGGAGTGCGACCACGATGACCGGCCAGAGCCCAAGCTGATAGTGCTTTGCGATACCTGCTCCAAGCGAGTCATCAGACCGCATCCCCGGCTCTACATCCAATTAGGTCCAAACGACCCATGGCCGGGCTGCATGGCCATTTGTCTTGATTGCAAGTTGCGCGACGGCACCAGATGCACCTCGTCGGATGCCAAAGCCAATGGCGGCCCGGGAGTGATGCTTACGATTACGCCACCCGTTCACGGCATTATTGACGGCACACGTTATCGGGGCCGGATTTGCATGTGGACAGCGCCGGCCAGCGCGTGCAAACAGAAACAGGAGATCCCGCTATGAGCACAGAAATCTCTTTTGCCGACCGCGCCGCCCAGATTGCCGATGCGGTCCAATACTGCCAGCCGATTGTCGGGGAGCCCGGTCGATGCTTCGTCCCCAGCAGGTCCGCGCAAACTCCATGGTTGGTAGATGTCGATTCTTACGAGGGAACCGGGCAGTGCGGATGTCCAGATTTCACCATGAGACACGAGCCCTACCTGAACGGGTCCAAGTCGCACGAAGGCTACAACCCAGCCCGTCGATGCTTGCATATTTGGATTGCCGTTGAATTTTTGCACCTGCAGGCCGCCCGCCAGCGTAACGGACAACAATCCCAATCCGATGGGGAGGCATTCTAATGAACGGCAACCTGCGAACAATGGCCGACGCCCCCCGGGACAAGCGTGCCCTGTGGCGGCGCATCCTCGACGAGCAGGAGGCCAGCCTAGCCGCCGTGTCCGCTCTTGAGACACTTGCAAGGAAACCCGTCAGGATTGCCCCAGGCCGAAAACGGGCTATGAGGACACCAGCCGGGGCCAAATCGTCTAGCCAGCGCCAGCGGCGGCCCGGGAAACCAGCGATTAGTCGGCGCCGAGCCAACTGGACGACGGTTAAAGGGGTAAAAATTGCCGAGCGGCCATCCTGGTACACGCCGGCGGTTCGGCGGCGCTATCGGGCGAGGGTGAAGGTGTGGCTGAAATCCAACCGGGTTTGCGTCGCCTGTGCCGAGAACTACCTATTCAGACCGCATCCCGAAGGAGTCGCTATGGTTATCGCGCCGGCCAGGGCCACACAGTGTCACCACAAGCATGGAAGAGGTTGGCGAGGCGAGCTTCTCATGGTGGAATCCCTGTGGCTGCCGATTTGCGATACCTGTCAAACTTGGATTCACGCTAATATTGAGTTTGCCCGGGCGCTTGGATTGTATGCGCCAAAGGGACAATGGAACAAACTACCCTAAAAATCACATGCAACTTAAAAACTACACCAGCGGCATCCCGGTCGATGTGACAATCGCCCGCATTGAACGTTTCCTTGTGGACACCGGCAAGGTCTCCGGCATCGGCAAAGAATACAAAGGCAATCGGGTTTGCAGTCTCATTTTCCAAATCGCCTACGATCCGGCTAAATTGCCGATGACGGTCAAGCTGCCGGCCAATGTCGAGGCGTGTCTGGAGACGTTTTGGCAGGACTACAAGGCTAACCGGGGACCGCGCAGCGACAAACAGCGGGAGGACTTCCGAGAACAGGCTGAGCGCACCGCCTGGAAGCTCCAACAGGACTGGGTTGAGATTCAATGCAGCCTCATCCGGTTGAACCAGCAGGAGATCATGCAGGCGTTTCTACCATACGCCTATGATGGCCAACAGACTTTTTACGAACGCATCAAAGGAGAAGGTTTCAAACAACTAACCAACGGATCAGCATGCTAAAAGCCATCACCCTATACGAGCCTTGGGCCAGCCTCATGGCCATCGGCGCCAAGGTCAACGAGACTCGCAGCCGTAACACCCTACACCGCGGCGACATCGCCATCCATGCGAGCAAAGCCGATCATGGGACGCCCGCGGATATTGTGCCGGCCGTAATTAGAGCATTCCAATCCCGCAACACGCAGCCATCACTGGATTCAATGGGTTGCATTCTGGCCGTGGTTGACTTGTTCGACGTGCGGCCAGCCAGTGACTTTTGCCGGGAAGTCTTGCCCGGTCAACTGATTATCGAGGACTGGCAAATTCTCAGTTCCGAGGAAGCGGCTTTCGGGAACTATTCTGATGGTCGGTTCATCTATCGCACGCGCAATTTGCGCCGGCTCGCCCGCCCGGTCCCGTGCCGAGGCGCCCAGGCCATCGGATGGACTGTGCCAGCATATGCCGAGGAGCAGGTCCGCAAACAGCTATGACACCGCAACGCATTCAACTATCCCGCCGCAAAGGCTGGAAGCTTCCGCCCAACACGGTGAAAGTTGACCGTACCACCAAATGGGGCAATCCGTTCAAGGTCCGGGATTTGATCCTGGCTTTCGACGGGTTGGACAATCCTGAGAAGATAGCCCAGCAGGCAGCATGTGAAGCGTTCAAGGAGATGTTGCGCGAGGGCAAAACCCCACCGTTCAATCTGGCCGACATCCGGGAAGAATTGCGCGGAAAGAATCTGGGCTGCTGGTGCAGGCCGGGCAGTTCGTGCCACGCTGACATCCTCTTACAAATTGCCAACGCATGACCAGCAACGCCTTCAATGACGGCCACGGCTTCGAATCTTCACTGGCCAAGGTCAACGCGATCTACGAGCAGCGCGGATTGGCCACCGTGTGCAAGGTCGAGCCGCCCGTCAAATCATTCGGCCACGGCATCACCCACCGCACGATCTACCTGCCGAATCCCTTCGTAGATTTTTGTGGAAGCTGGACCGAGCGGGGCGGCCGGGCCATGCACTTCGAGGCCAAATCCACCAGCGAGCCGGCCCTGCCCTGCCAGGCCAAAGGCGGATTCAGCCAGAGCCAGCGGGACAGCATGGCCCGGTGGAGGACCGCCGGGGCCGTCACGTTCCTGTTATGGGAGATGCACGGGCAGACTAGGTTCTGGACTTACGACATGGTGCAGGCTGGTTTGCAGGACCGGGCCAGCCTGGTTTGGGCGGATGGCCATGTGGTTGGCGCCGGCAAAGGCTGGTTGTTCATTGACTGGCTGGCGACGGTCAGACAGTTTGAGAAGTACCTATGAATTTTTACAACGACATTGACCCGACAGTGTGCGCCTGGACGTCGGAACTTATCCGCGCCGGACTCATTCCGCCCGGCGATGTCGTCTGCAAATCAATTAAGGATATTCAACCCGATGAACTCAAAAAATATGACCAATGCCATTTCTTCAACGGCGTCTCCGGCTGGGCGCTTGCCGGCTGTCTCGCCGGAATCCAGTCAAGGCGATCTGTTTTCTTCATGTCCTGCCCCTGCCAGCCCTTTAGTTGCGCCGGCAAAGGTGAAGGCGTCAACGACGAGCGCCACCTCTGGCCAGAAGGACTCCGACTTATCAAAGCGTGCGCGCCGGAAATCGTCTTCGGCGAGCAAGTCGCATCCGCAGAAGTTGTCGGCTCGCAGCTTGAAGCTGCTTTCGTTGACGCGGTTCAGCGGGGCGACTTCGCCCGCGCCAACCGCTTTGCAAACCAGCTTGTCAAAAGCCATTCGCTCCACTATCACCAGCGATGGCTCGATGGAGTACAGGCAGGATTGGCGAGAATCGGTTACACCGTCGGGGCTACGATTATTGGAGCACACAGCGCGTCCGCACCCCACAAGCGACAAAGATTGTACTGGATGGCCGTCGCCCAATCACAACTCGACCGGCGCGGGCCCGAGCGGCAGGGACGGCGGATTGAATCTGCAAACGGCGTCCACGTTGACGGAATGGCCGAGCACCAAAGCCAAGGACGGCCGCGAGTGGAGTCCGAATGCGCCACCGGACAGCAGCAGCGGACACGGCTTGGGAGCAGTGGCGCAACTAACTCCCTGGGCGACCGCCAGCAGCCGCGACTGGAAGGACACGCCGGGCATGGCCACAACGGGGACCAACCCGGACGGGACGGAGCGCGAGCGGCTGGACCAGTTGCCGAGGCAGGCGCACTTGTGCCCGTGGGTCAGCCCGACCGCTCAGGACGGCACCCGGGGCGGCCTGCCACCGAGGCCGCAGGATACGGGAGTGCCGTTGAGCCAGCAGGTATCCGCATTGGAAGTGTGGCCGAGTCCAATGGACGGCGCGACAACGCCAGCCTGTCACAACCAGATGAGCGGGGATTATCGCCGCAAGATGGCCGAAATTATTGGTCCAACTTCCGCATCATCCAAATCCGCGATGGGACGTTCCGGCGCATCCCGGATGCTCAATCCGTTTTTCAGCGGTTGGCTGATGTCGCTCCCGCCTATCTGGACGCTATGCGGGATCTTGGCGCATCTGAGGCAGAAATCAAAGAAGTCTGGGAAGCGTGCGGCGGCTTCCCGCTCGCCGGTAAAATCCCCGGTCGAGTCAGTCTCTTGAAGGGCAGCGGAAATGCAATCGTACCCGAACTCGCCGCGCAGTTCATCCGGGCCGCGATGGAGGCGGTTGAAGATTGTGCAAAATAAAAGTTGACGTTGCAGTAAATTTGATGCATGATGTGTTCACCTTGAAATTCAACAACGCAACAACGAAAGCAAACACCATGAAATCAGCTAAACAATTAGCCGCCGAGAATCCCCAAGCCGCCGCCGTCATCGCCGCGAAGTTCAAGCCGTTATTGACCTGCCGCATCACCGGCAGCGATGCGGGCAGTTGCGCGCCGATGCAGTGTGACACGCTCAATCAGGCCAGCGCGGCCTACCGGGCGTTTATTAAGGAAAACTTTTTTGGCGCCAGCGAGGCCGGGACCTGCCGCATCTACGCCAACGGCCGCCAAGTCGCTTACGTCAGCTACAACGGGAAAGTCTGGTCCGGGACGCACTACCAGCCGGACGCCAAACCGCTGTACGATCCGAGCGAGAACCTGCAACCAGCCTGACCCATGAAGCTTAACCAAAACCACCTCTGGGAAGCCGCCTACTGGACCGCCCTGACCATCGGGGCCGCCATCATTGCCTACGCCTACCTGACCGCCAAAGGAATCCTATGAGCAACACCTGCCAGAACTGCGGCCATTGGGAGCCATCCCGAGTAGGTAACAACTTCCGCGGCTACTGTCCAGTCCACGACATGGACACCTATGAGGATTTTGGCGACAAGTGCCTGTCATGGCAGGCCAACTCGCTGCCGATCCTGGACGAGCCTCTATTTGACGAGCCGCCCGTTTGCGACCGGATGCCAGCCGAGGCTGAGGGGTACGAGGGTAGCGCGTGCGCCGGGATAATCTTTTTTGGCGCGCTGCTGGTTGCGGTAGCCGTTTTGACCGTCATCTATCTGTGGCTATGAAATCAACTCCCGCTAACCGTTGGCGCCGGGCCATCCAGCCGGCCATCCGCTTTTGCGCACGCACACCAGGAGCCAAGAGCGCCATCATCGCCAAGCTGAACCGGATTGCCCCACCAGACCACGGCCGGCCCTGGACGCGCCAGCAGGTGGAGTCCTACCTGCACGCCGATCCGGCCAGGCGGCATGAGCCCGGCGCCGGGGCGGGACTGGCGCTCATGGAAGCCGCCGGGGCCGTCATGCTGGCCAGCCAGAAACAGGCGCTGCGGATGGAGGCCAGGGGCGAGCGGGAGTTGTGACATGAACTGGCTGGACAAATTGAAGTTGCGCTTCAGGCCGTTTCTGTCGGTCCACGAGATGCCTACGCAGTTCTGGTATAGTCCGCGCTTCTGCGTGTGGTTGCGGAGGACGTTCGAAAATGAAGGATTCAAGTTTTATGGGGACCAGACTATCATTGCATATTTTCAGCGCTGCAAAGCGATTGACGAGCGACTTGGACGCCGACCAGGCTAAAGCCCTTGCAAACACAGGCCCAAACCAGCCTCAAAATAAATCGTAAAATACCGTTGACAGAAACGAGCCGATGCAGTAAATTTGATGCACGGTTAAAACAACGAAACAACGAAACAACGAAACAACGAAAATGAAATACACCAAGCAACAACTATTGGGCGCCGCCCCGTGCAAGGACGGACTTTTATTCGCCAAGGCCTGCCAGTTCGATTTTGTAAAAATCTGGCAGACGTGCCCGCGGGGCGACTGGCTTATCTGGCTGCTCAGAAAATCGGGCGTGATGGATAAACCAATGGCGGTAAAAGTAGCCATCGCATGTGCCGAGCATGTGCTGGAAAATTTTGAGCGTAAATATCCTGATGATAAACGGCCACGAAAGGCGATTGAGGCGGCGAAAGCTTGGCTGGAAAATCCAACCGCCGCCGACGCCGCCTACGCCGCCGCCTACGCCGCCGCCGCCGCCGACGCCGACGCCGCCTACGCCGCCGCCGCCTACGCCGCCGCCGCCGCCG
>CAZVYV010000013.1:0-4566 GCA_964630985.1 uncultured Occallatibacter sp. | reverse complement strand
CGCCGCCGCCTATGCCGCCAAACAATCCGAGCGCAAATGGCAGGCCGATAAAATCCGCGAAATCATTCCCTGCCCATTTGACCTATGAGCCAACCAATCACCAGTCCGTTAGAGACCGTCGCCGCCCGACTCGCCGCCGCCAAATCCGCCTATGAGGCCGCCCACCGCATCTGGATGGACACCAGCACGCACGACCGCACCGGCTACGCCGCGACGGTTACGCTCAAGAATAGCTGCCAGATCGTGTATCTAGAGGCCCGCCGCCAATGGGAGCAACTGGACCGGGAGGCCCGGGAAGCCAAGTCGGTGGCAGAGTGTCCGACATGCCACGGACTTGGTTTTACCACCAGCGAGAGCACTTTCTGCCCGGGCGTCACCAAATGGACCGCCTGCCCACACGGCTGTTGGATACCTCGCGGACTAACCCAGGAGCAGGCGTTGGCCCGGGCTGGCATCGTTCCGTCCGGTCAGTCGCTAGTCGAGCCAACCCAACGCAACCACCGCACGGTCTTGACGGGAGAATCCTTATGAGCCAAACTGACACAGTGAACGAAGCCGAATTTACCTCTCAATTGGACGCCGCCCGCACGACCGCTGAGGTCTATCGGCTCATCCACATTGATCTTCCGGCCATCCCAGCCGGCAACGCGGCCAAGCTGATGCTGATGGCCTACTGGAAGCTGGAAGCGGTGGCCGATCAAGGCCAGGACGGGACTCGCGGTGGACGGGGATATTGCTCTGTGGATGAACTGCTATGATCGAGCTACCTAAACCGCCGGCCATGTCCCTGACGCTGGTTTGCCGCTGCGGCGCCCGTCAGGTGATTGCCAGCGGATACCACGCCGACAACGTATCATCCGAGCAGGTGGCCAAGATCGCAGAACACATCGGATGGCAACTCAACCCGCAATTATGCCCAAAATGTCAACTTCTACAAAATCCTGGACGGTAGCCGATTGTGTGGTTCATGCCGATGCCGCCTACCAAGCGGCGCTCATCCGGGACCGCCAGGAGCAAACCCAAGAGAGCGAGCGTGAACGCCGGATAGCCCAGAGCGCATTGGGATTCATCCGGCGACTGGCCGAGAATGGGAAGACCGCGTGATTGAAGTATTTTCATCTGGCGGTGGTACGCAATCAACCGCGATTTCAGCCCTGATTATTCAAGGCAGACTTCCAAAGCCTGACTTCGTGGTGATCGCTGACACTGGTCGCGAGATGCCTACGACATGGCAATATCTGGACGCCGTGACGCGACCCGCGCTGGCGCAAGTTGGAATTGAAGTCCACCGCGTGCCGGTGGAAATGCAAAGCGTTCCTGCCCACGGCAAGAATTGGTTGAGCCACAACGGGAACACGGTCATTCTGCCGATATTCACAAACCAGAACGGAGCGGGGAAGTACTCCAACTTTTGCACGGCACGATGGAAGGTAGAGGTTGTTGACCGCTTTTTGTCGCAAAAGTTCGGCGTAACGGCGAGCCAGCGTGTGAAGTGGATTGGATTTTCATTTGACGAGGACCGCCGATGGATGCGGATGCAGAATGGTGAAGAGTTCAAGGCGGGTCAGATTCGCTTTCCGCTGGTTGAACTGCGAATCAAGCGTCACGAATCCATTCGCATTGTCGAAAAAATGGGATGGCCGAAGCCGCCACGCTCGCGTTGCTGGATGTGTCCCAATCAAAGCGATTATGAATGGGCAGAAGTGCAAAACGATTATCCGGCACTTTTCCAGGAGGCGATCAACTTGGACGAGGCAATCCGCGTGGATGATCCACACGCCTTTCTACACAGCACCATAAAGCCATTAAGGGATGTTGAACTGTCACAACCCGACGACTTATTTTCGGGAAGTTGCCCAAGCGGAGAATGTTTTTTGTGAAAACCGCCCTCCTCATTTTTATGACAGCAACCCTGTCAGCTACAGCACAGCCAACCGCCGCCAAGATCATGGTGGCCCGGCTGGCAGCTTTAAGCCAGATCGAAACCGGCGACCGCGACAATCCGCCCGGGACGCAGGACCTTAGCAGATTCGGAATATCAAGGCCCGTTTGGGCAGCCTACACCGGACTGCCCGCCAGCCAGGCGACCAACCGGCAGATTGCCGCCCAGGTGGCCAGCCGGATTCTGCGTGATCGGATTGACGGCTACACGGCCACCTACGGGCATGAGCCGACCGAGGCGCAGATTTACATTCTCTGGCACAAACCGGCGACGGTCACGCATCCATCGGCTAAGACGGCTGAGATTGCGGCCCGGTTCGCCAACCTTGTAAACGATCCATGAAAACCAAATCCAAACCGCAGCCCCGCATTGACGACGTGGACAACTTTTGCTGCCAGGCCCACAATCTTGGAGCCAGCCTGTCCGGCAACACCCAGGACAGTGACGTAGCATGGACCGCCCGCTGGCTGTACCAATCCAGCAACTTCGGCTGCGGCGACGTAAGGACCATGCAGTGGAGCCTCGACAACAAGGACTTTGAACAGCTCTGTCTCACGCCGGATCGGCCATGGACCAAGCAACGATGGGAAACGCTGCCCGCGACCGACCGGGAAGCGTGGATGAAGCTGGCCCGGCTCGTCTTGTATGCGCTGCCCAACATTGCCGAGCGCATCGGGCAACGGTTCATGGACCAAGCCAAGGCGATTCGGCTGGCTAACCGGAATATCAGATGACCTACACGCTCCGAGATTATCAGCAGCAATCCGTTGACGCCGGAGTGGCTTTCTTGACCGACGGCACCGACGACAACGGAATAGAAATCCTGCCCACCGGAAGCGGCAAGAGCCTGATAATCGCCAACATCGTGAAACGTCTGGACGGCCCATGCTTGATATTCCAGCCCACCAAAGAGATCCTCGAACAGAATTTTGCCAAGTTTGTCAGCTACGGCTATCGCCCGGCCATCTTCTCCGCATCGGTTGGCGAGAAGCGGATTGACCAGATTACGCTGGCCACAATCGGCAGCATCATCCGCAAGCAGGACCAGTTCCAGCACTTCAAATACATCATCCAGGACGAATGCCATTACGCCAATGCCAAGGGTGGTATGTATCAGGATTTTTATTCCGAGCACAAGGCCCGAGTGCTTGGCTTGACCGCCACTCCCTACCGTCTAGTCACCGACGGCTACGGAGGCAGCATCCTGAAGTTTCTGACCCGGACGCGCCCGCGGGTGTTTTCCAAGGTCGTGCATGTGGTTCAAAACGGGGACCTGTTCGCCGCCGGTCACCTCGCTAAGCTGGACTACAAGCTTGTCAATACCGGCTTCCGCACCGACCGCCTCCGGCTAAACTCCACCGGTGCCGATTACACGGATGAATCGGTGAAGCAGCATTTTGCCGAGCTCCACTTTCGCGATCAGATTGTCCGGTGCATCCATCGGTTGACCGAGCTAAACCGCCGGGGCGCCCTCGTGTTCACCCGATTCGTTGAGGAGGCTGAATATGTAGCGGCCAAGGTGCCCGGCGCCGCCATCGTGACCGCCGACACGCCCAAGCATGACCGCGAGGACATTCTGGCCAGATTCAAGCGCGGGACCATCCCGGTGGTTGCCAACGTCGGAGTCCTAACCGTCGGCTTCGACTATCCCGAGCTGGCCAACATTATTCTGGCCCGGCCCACAATGAGCCTTGCCCTGTACTATCAGATGACGGGGCGAGTCATGCGCCCGCACCCCAACAAGGAAAGCGCGTTCGTAATCGACATGGTTGGACTGGTTAAAAAGTTTGGCCGCATCGAGGACCTGAAGCTGGAGTGCGGCCCACACGATACTTGGTATGTTTCCAGTCAGGGCCGTCAGTTGACCAACGTCTATTATGGGGAGAAGCCAAATCGGTCGAATCGGCCAAACAAACAGCTTGAACGGGAGTTTGAAGCAGCCGTCGCATAAACAATTTATGAAAGCCATCCAGGACGAATTCACCCCGCTCGCCGGCACGATCAGCCGCCAGCAGCTTTACCAGATGCGGCACAGGGCCGATGGACTTTGCGTGCTCTGCTGCCAGCCCGCCGCCGCCGACACCGTGCTTTGCAAGGACCATGCCATGGCGCAGGCCCTCAGAATATCGAAACTGTACAGCCGCCGCCACCAGCGCCAGCGCCAGAGCAATGGCCGCTGGATAACCGAAGCGAGGAAAGCCAAATGAGCCTGTCCAAATCACAACGCGCTCGCGGGGCCACCCGGGGCGGATGCGGAGGCGGTTACGAGCGGACCTCCGACAGCTACGACTCTGACAAGTTGCGCCGGCTGCGCGCCGAGTACGACGCCATGGCGGAACAATGGCGCCCGATCTTCCTTGACGGGCTATCCCGATATGAGAGGCTCGTGGTCGAAAACCGCACCATCGAAATCCAATGACGATTCTCGAAACCCAGCGTGTCTTGTCCGGCATGACCCGACATTTTAATCCACGAGGCCGCCGTATCACCATCGGCCAAGGCCTGCACGCCGCCACGCTGTACAGCTTCAGCCTGCCGCTGACCAAATGGCAGCAGGCACGCAATGATGCCATGGTGGCCCGCAGCCGGGATTGCAGCCAACTTAAACTGCCGATCTAAAAAAG
>CAZVYV010000012.1:0-23877 GCA_964630985.1 uncultured Occallatibacter sp. | reverse complement strand
CGGGGACGCTCTGACCATCTTTGCCGCAGGTCCCGATGCCTTCGTCGAGCTTGAGATCGTTGCCGACCATCGAGACGTACTTCAGCGCCTCTGGCCCATTTCCGATCAGCGTTGCATCGCGCACCGGCGCAGTCACCTTGCCGTCTTCGATGAGATAGGCTTCGGACGCCGAGAAGACAAACTTTCCGTTGGTGATGTCGACCTGGCCGCCGCCGAAGTTCACCGCGTAGAGGCCGCGCTTGACGCTGCGCAGAATGTCTTCTGGCGCGTCGTCGCCAGCGAGCATGTAAGTGTTGGTCATACGCGGCATGGGAATCGACTGATAGCTTTCGCGACGGCCCGAGCCGGTGTTGGCCATGCCCATGAGGCGCGCTGAAAGCTTGTCGGATAGATAACCTTTCAAGACGCCATTTTCGATCAGGACGGTTTCCTGCGTTTCTGATCCCTCGTCGTCCACGTTGAGCGAGCCGCGCCGTCCTTCAATCTTGCCGTTGTCAACGACCGTGACTTTGGGGCTCGCGACAGACTGGCCGATCAACCCCGTGAATGCCGAGGTTTTTTTGCGGTTGAAGTCAGCCTCAAGTCCGTGTCCCACCGCCTCGTGCAGCAGAATTCCGGGCCAGCCCGGGCCAAGCACTACCTGCATTTCGCCTGCGGGCGCAGGCACCGCGCCCAGTTGAAGAATTGCACCGCGCGCGGCTTCGTGCGCCAGGGCCTCCGGCCCCTTGGAGCCTTGGAATTGATCCAGTCCGGCGCGCCCCCCTCCGCCAGCCGCACCCTTTGTGGTGACCGCACCGTCTTTCGCGATCACCCACACATTCAGCCTGCAGAGCGGCTGCGTGTCGCTGGCGAACGCGCCGTCGGACGCGGCGATCAGGATCCGGCGCAACTCCTCGCTGTAGCCGGATCGCACCTGTACGATTCGCGGGTCGAATGCGCGCGCGGCGCGATCGGCGCGGAGAATCAGCTCCAGCCGCGCAGCCAAATCGAGATCGAAACCGCCAAGGGGAACGGGATAGAGGTCGGCCCCGCGCGTCTCTGCGAATCCCTGCACGGGCTGTTTTGCCGGGCCCGAGGCAATCAAAGCGGATGTCCGTGCCGCATGCAGGAGACGTTCGGGGCTTAAATTGTCGGTGTAGGCGTAGCCTGTCCGTTCGCCGCTCAGCACCCGGATGCCGCATCCGGCGCTTGTGCCCTGGCTGGCCGACTTTACGATCTGCTCGTCCACGCCCAGCGATGTGGCTGTAACCGACTCGAAGTAAAGGTCTGCGTAGTCGCCGCCGGCGCTTAATGCCTCGCCCAGGCAGCGTTCAAGCAGCCGCTCAGTGAGGCCGAATTTCTCAAAAAAGTAGCGCCGATGGCTCGAACTTGGGGAAGCTTCCAGGTGGGTCATCGTAATCCAAGTGTACCCTTCTTGCGTCTGAATAGACGTATCGCCATCCCTCGGTTGCTCTCTGGATACGTGGTGCACGAACACGGCTCCACCGGCAATTGAAACCTGCTAGGATTCGAGCCATGAAAAAGTTTCTTGCGGCAGCTCTGTTATTGATGACGTTCGCGAGTCCGGCGTTCGCATACGGACAGCACCATCACCACCATCACCATCATCACCACCACCCAGCTTAGATTGCGTTTCGGTCCGCGGACCTGCCGCAATTGCCGGGTTTCTTTCTGGGTACCATCGTCACTGAGGTTCCGCGCTCAGCGGTCGTGTCCGTGTTAGGATTCGCGCATGGGCAAGATCCTCGCAATCGCTTTGTTCTTGACGGTGTTTGCAAGCCCCGCGTTCGCGGCCAAGCACCACCATCCAGCTCGCCAGCATAACGATTACCGCTACCACGCGCCGAAACACTTCAAAGTGCAACACCACGCCCACCACCAAAAATCTCATAGCCACCACACGGCCTGACCCGCGTGCTGTGCGTTTGCGGTCGCTGTCTCGATTCCGGAGTCAGTTCCGCATCTTCCTTCCTCGAGTTTCGGCCAGCGGCCCCATCCATTTAAGATTCTTGCCATGGCCGACGAGAAAGATCCGCGTTATCCCATTGGGAAATTCTGGCCGCCCGCTGAGAGCACGCCAACTGTACGCGCCGAGCAGATTGAAACGCTGCGTCTGCTGCCTGAGCGGTTAAGCGCGGCGGTAGTCGGGCTGAATGACGCTCAGCTCGACACACCGTATCGCGACGGTGGATGGACGGTGCGCCAGGTAGTTCATCACGTCGCAGACAGCCATGCAAACAGCTACGTTCGCTTCAAACTCGCGCTCACCGAGGATTGCCCCACAATCAAGCCCTACGACGAAGCTGCTTGGGCGCGGCTGCCGGATTCGAGCCAGGCAGTTGAGCCCTCGCTGGTCTTGATCACCGGCTTGCACCAGAGGCTGGTTGCACTTCTCGAGTCGATGACGGAAGGGGATTTCGAGCGCGGTTTCAACCATCCGGAACGGGGACGCATGACGCTCGCGACGAACCTCGCGCTTTACGCCTGGCACTCGCATCATCACACGGCCCACATTACCAGCCTTCGCGCCCGCAAGGGCTGGTAGAGACGCGCGTGGACGCGGACGCTCGGGCCAATCGGCAAAAGGCCGCCATTGGAGGCTCTAGCGCCGGACCTGTCCCTACGCGGCTGGCCGAGATCATCGAATCCTATCTTGCCGATCACCCGGCGGCCGCGCTGCTGGAGGACGGCCGCGCTACATTCGATATGCGCACTGCTCACTACTCTGTTGGCGAGTCACACGGCCGTTGCCTGCTGGAAGTGTGGAGCGAAGAGCGCAACCTTGTGCGAACCGTCGTGGATGCGCACGAGCGCGCGCAATGCCTGCGCCTGGTTACTCGCCGGATGGGGGCAGCCAAGCCGCAAACGCTGGAACTTTTGCCCACCAGCGATCGGCGCACTCCCACCGCGCGAGACAGCGCGCGCCGAAACTACATGCGGCTGCTGGAGCGCGTGCTCTCGCGCCAATTCATCGGCGCGAAGGTTGACGGCATGCGCACGGCCATGGACCTTGAGCACAGCTTTGGACCGGCTTATGCGCGGGGCCGTTTGTTCAAAGGCAGCGCGGCCGATGCGGTGATCGGTGTTGGCGACGCCGAATCCGCATCGACGATCGACGGCGTTCTCACCCTGGGAATTCTGTGGCTCGACTACTGCCGCAACCATGGCGACGCGCGCCGCCACTTTGGCGGCCTGAAAGTTGTGGTTCCCGCGGGAATGTGGCGCACCACGGCCGAGCGCATGGCGTGGCTCAACCACTCGACCGCGGTTTTTCAATTATTCACGCTGGACGAACGCAGCGAGGAGCTGGCGCCGGTCGACTTTCGCGACACCGGCAACTTCGATTCGCGCGTGGTCCATGCATTTTCTTCAGCCGCGGCTCTGGAGCGCTGCCAATCCGGCATCGATCGCCTGCTCGCGCTCGTTCCCAGTGCGGCGCGCGAACGGGTTGAGATCCGTCCACATTCCGCGACCGAAGTTGGGCTTCTCGTGCACGGCCTTGAGTTTGCCAGGGTACGCCACGGCGCATCGGCACATTCTTTTGCGCGCGAGGATGAGGTGACCTTTGGCGCTGGCGCAAACGAGACGCCGCTCAGTGATGAAAATGAGCTCCTCTGCCGCGCTCTCTTTGAGCGTCTTTTCTTGAGCCGTCACGCTGATGGCGCGCACACCGATACGCTTTTCCGGATGGCGCCCGAGCGGTGGCTCGAGTCGCGGTTGCGGTCCGGCATTGCCGAGCTTCTGCCGGAGTTGCGCGGCGACCAGCTCTACACGCAGGTTCCCGCGCTCTCCACAGGCGACCGGGGCATGCTCGACCTGCTTACGCTGGACCGCAATGGCAGGCTAGTTGTTTTGGAACTAAAGGCAAGCGAGGATCTGCATTTGCCGTTGCAGGCCCTCGACTACTGGGTTCGAGTGAGAGCGCTCAACGCGGACCGCCAAGCCGCTCCACCTGCCAGCCTGCCGCTTTCTGCCTTCGAGCGAAGCGGCTACTTTGCCGGCGCTGAAGTTTCGCCGCTTCCTCCCCGCTTGATCCTTGCCGCGCCGGCTCTACGCATTCATCCGGCAAACGAGACTGTGCTGCGCTATCTGTCTTCCGAGATCGAGTGGGAGTTCATCGCTCTTAGCGAACATTGGCGCCGGGAACTCAAGATTGTATTTCGCAAGCGCAGCGGCGACCGCGGAGGAAATTAGGCGTGATTTCTGAGTCTTCAGTGGAGCGTCAACCGGGAATTGGAGTCAGGAACAGAAATCTCGCATCGGGACAAGACGCGAAGCCCGGACAAGATAAAAGCCCAACCACCGCCCCTATGAAAGCGGGCAACGGTTGGGCTTTTCAAGCATTAAGTTATTGATAATATATCTCGTTAAAACTGATTGCTTTTCAAGTTCCTGAAAGAATCACTGGCCTCCAACGTTTGTCCGATAACCACTGATTTCGCAGCCATCAGCCCTTTTTCTTGTATTGCCCGCGCCGCGAGGGCAAAATCTGTAACTGCTCAAAAGGACCCGCTAGTTCTTCTCTTGGGGGTTTCTGCGCTGGCCGCGATGGTTCGCCTTCTTCTCCGCGTCCATTGTTTGTCGCCTGCTGCTCGGGCTTGGGTGAAAGGGGAGTCGAATTCAAATGATTCACCTTTGCGCCAGGGCCCTCCACGGCGATTTGACCATTTGCTTCAGGCGAAACTCCCGATTCGGAAATTGCAATGAAGGCTCGCAGCGAATCCGGCAGATCAAATTCGGTGGCTGCCGCCTCGGGCGAATCTTCGCTCTTCAACGAGGTGGGCTCTATGCGCGTGAACATCGGCTCAAAGGGTGCAATCGCACTCATCAGTCTCTCAATACCGGCGCTTGGCGATGCCGGATGCCTTGCGAGATCGAGCTCTTTGAGCGCTTGCGAAAAGCGCATGCCCCTCAAGTCGCTCAGCCGAGGCAGCGAAACATGGGCAATTGTCTCCGGCGCTGGATTCGCCTGCTCGAAGCTTGTCCCGTTGCCGTTTGGGCCGTTGGGAACCGCAAGCGGCGTCTCGTTATGCTCAGCATTTGAATTCGGGGGAACTTGATCGAAGTGCGACGCAATCTCAGCCAGGGGCGATGGAATCTCCTCCCGCGTCTGATTCGCGGCCTCGGGCAACGAGCGCGGGACGAGTTGGATACCGTGGATCGCAGCCGGCCCGGCGGGCTCAGCCTGATTTGTGGGCAGGGGACTGTTGGCGCCAGAGAAATCGTCGAAAAGCGGAACGCCTGGAGCGATCTCTTCCGGCAGTTTCTCGGCTGGCCGAATCGGTGAGAGCGCGGCGTCAAGATCAAGGCTGGCACGACCCTCTTCGATTGCCTGCTCCAGTGTCCGGAGCATTTGCCTGTCTGTGGCGTGTCCTTGCTTACGGAGCTGCTTTCCCATTTCCCTGATCGAGCGTCGGAATTCAGGATCGGCCGTTGCCAAACGCAAGCGGTTGAGAACGAACCCGACAGCAGGCGCCTTGACGCGCTGGAGAATGTTGGCTATGGTGCGCAACTGTGCGCGAGTGGTCACACCGGACTCGATCACGATGATGGTGCAGTCAGCGGACTGCACCAGCCGTTCCGTTTCTTCCGAATCTGCGAGAGGCGCGGTGTCGATAAGGATGATCTCCCCTTGAAGGCCTACCGCCCCATTCGAACTTTCAGCGGCGCCCGCAACCACCGTCGCTCTTCCCAAGGTCTCCAGCAACTGCTTCAAGCGAGTGGCGACTGATGTGACGCCGACTTCAGGGCCAGTACCTGTGAAGACACAACGTCTGAAGTCGCGATCTCTGAATCCCAGATCGATTGCAGAGGCCAGCCGCAGAAGATGCTCGTCGGTTATCTCGTTGGCGACTTCGGAGAAGTCGGGTAATTGCGCCATGGGAGGAAAACCCAGAAGTTGCTCGACGTCGGAAGCGATATAAACTCGTGGGTCCGCTCTGTGCGCGACGACTGCGATCGCGCCTCCCAAAAACACGAAACTGAGAAGCAGCACGATTGCATTGCGAATGACGCTGGAATCGGCGGAAAACCAGGGAATGACGGCGGCGGCTGCCAGGCCAGGAAGTTCAGGACCGTTTCCGAAGCGGATGGCACTCTGGAATTGCCGCCTTGCGAGGGGATCGCGGCCAGTTTGTAGGGCGGCTTTTTCCGCTGCCTGCGGCGCAGGTCTGGGGACCCCTGCGGTCATGAGCGATGAGACACTGACGCTGCCGGAGCGGGCCGGCTGGGGCTCGATCAGACTCGGAGCCGTGCGAATGGACGAGGAATTGAGAAGGTAAATCAGGGCGAGGGCCAGTCCGATCAAGGCCAGCCCAATGGCGAGACGGCGATGCATTTGCAAACTGCGGCGAATCTCGAGCCGAAGGATTGACCGCGCTTTGTCGCCAGTCTGATTGAGACGAGGCGCCGAGGTGAAGTCTCCGGAAACGCCGACAGGCGGCCGCGGTGATTTTGCCGAAACGAACTGTGCGAAACTCTGGCTCACTGGGCCGCTCCAGCGATTGCTAACTTGGAATCCCGCAGAGGGTTCTGAAATTCGATTCGCGGGCGCTTCATTTTCCCGAACCTGTTCATGAGCGAAGCCGATGCGAGGCCCAATTTTGAGAATGGAGAGATGGGGTCAAAACTTCGACCTTTGCGAGCATTCGCATTCCCGTCTGGCGATGAACCAAGATGTCGCCACTGCATTCATCGCGCCCCGCGGTTGAAGCAGTTTTCGGTTGCGTTGCAGCCGACATTCAGGTTCATTAGCGCCCAGGTCTGTGGTATCGAAGCTATCGTTTTGGAACCTGTCAAACAATGCCGCAAAGGTGGGACTCGCGGCGGAAAGCGCTGCATCCAAAGGCACCTAGCTTTCCAAGCGAGTTGGTAACGGCTCACGATTACTTTGGTCGCGGATGTAGGAGAGAGTCTGGCAAGCGCTGTCGAGCCGCGGCACAGGAATGCCGCAGCTTCTTGGAATTATGGACGCGGCATGTTAAAAGGGGTTTGGCCTGGGTTTAAGAGTCGCTCATTTCGCGGCCGCGGGCCTCGCGTCCCATGGCGGCCAAAGCCGCGAGCGAAAGCGCGACGACGACCACGGTAATGGCAAGTACGGCTCGATAGCTACCCCAGCGCTCGGCTGCAAGGGCTTGTCCTTTACCGTTCCACGATGTGATGAGGCCGCCCAGTTGATACGCCAAGCCGGGCGCAGTGGCGCGCACCGGAGCGGGCGACAACTCCGTGAGATAAGCCGGAACGACACCCCATGCGCCCTGCACCATGAATTGCATCAACACCGCTCCGGCTCCGAGCGTGACTGCCGAATGGCCAAACGCGTAGAGAGGGATCACGGGAATGGCCAACAGCGCCGCAGTTACGATTGCCCTTTTGCGGCCCCATGTTTCAGAGAGCGTGCCAAAGAAAACTCCTCCCGCGATGGAGCCAATGCCATAGAGAACTCCGATGAGGCCGATGGTCTGCGGAGAAAGCTTCATCTGCACGGCCAGGAAAGTGGGATAAACGTCCTGCGTTCCATGGGAGAAGCTCATGAAGGCTGTCATGAGGACGACGAGGAATAGAAAAGTGGGGAGGAAGTGGAAGAGTTCCCGCGACCATGCGGGCCCGGCATGAACCGCAGTCCGCGACCTTCGCTTGCGGGCTCCCGCGAGCCAGACGGGCGACTCGGGCACACGGGCCTGGACGTAAAACGCCAGCAGCGCGGGCGTAGACCCGAGGATGAACAAGCCTCTCCAGCCGAAGGCAGGAACAGAGAAGCCGTGCCAATGGAAGCCGGCAAAGAGCAAGCCGAAGGCCGCTGAAGCCAGAATCGATCCGAATGCATAACCTTCCTGGAGAATGCCGGAGAATGTGCCGCGCCCCTCTTTGGGCAAAGATTCAAAAGCCAGCGCGGCACCCACACCCCATTCACCGCCCATGGCAATTCCAAACAGGGCCCTCAATATCAGCAGGACATTGAGCGAAGGCGCAAATGCGCAGGCGAACTCGATAACGGAGAAGCCCAGAATATTGGCCATGAGCACGGGACGGCGGCCATAGCGGTCTGCCAACATGCCGAAGAGCAGTGCGCCAACGGGACGAAAGGCCTGGGTGAGGAATACCGCTCCGAGAACCGTCGAGGGCTTTGTGTGAAACTCGCCGGCAATCGCGTTGACGCAAAAGACGAGCAGAAAGAAGTCGAGGCTATCGAGCGTCCAGCCAAGAAATGCGGCCAGAAACACATGGCGCTGAGAACGGGTGAGCTGTCGAAACGGGCCGAGAACAGACACAGGCGGGAGCATAACAGACCGGCGGGGAAGCGAACTGCGCACCAATCCGACTTCAAAGTTCTCAACGAAAGCGACACAGCGGGTTTACGCTCGCTCTCCGGGCCAGGCTGAAGATGCGCGCTTCGACGAATGTTTGTTGCAACGACTATCTTTCTCGAAGCATCTTAAGATGCAGGTAATTGTGCTTCGTTGATCCGGGAGAACTGGAGTGGGGCGCGGAGGATTTTGGATGGCAAGCCTGAAGTCTGAGATCGGACAGGCAACGCCGTTTTCGAGCTTAGAGGAAGAGGCGATCCTGAATGTGATGCGCACTTCAGATTGCCTGCAGCGGGCGTTTCAGCACAAGACCCGCGATTGGGGACTTACTCAGACGCAGTACAACGTGCTTCGGATACTGCGGGGTGCGCAGCCGGAGGGGCTTACGTGCGCATCCATCGGCAAGCGAATGATCGCCATGGAGCCCGACATCACGCGATTGCTTCGCCGGCTGAAGCTCCTGAAGCTGATCCGCCAGCACCGCGACCGACGGGATCGCCGCGTGGTTTGGACTCAGATCTCCGGAGCGGGCCTGGATTTGTTGCGCGCCATGGATCCGGTTATTCAGACGATCACGCTGGAGCTGTTCGGGCATATCGGCCAGGAAGAGCTGGCAGAGATGATCCGGTTGCTCGAGAGCGCGCGCCAATCGTGCGCGGACGCAGAGCCGCCCCATTAGCGATACAAAGCTAGAGAATCTGGGGATTCTTGCGGAAAGAAGGGCTGGCGCTACGTGGTGACAATCTTTTGAGCCACGGTCTCTTCATCCATGTCGGACTGGATGATCTTGTTGTGCAAGCAATAAAGAGCGAGTTCCAGCCGGTCCGACACTCCGAGCTTGTCGTAAATCTTGCGCAGGTAATTCTTGATGACTTGCTCGGTGGTGCCCAATTGAAAAGCGATTTCCTTGTTTCGCTTGCCTTGCGTGATGCAGGTGATGATCGACATTTCCTTGGGCGAAAGGCGGGGCTGGTTGCGCGGACTGACGAGCGCGGCAGCCTGAGCGCGATAGGCATCGATCACCCAATTGACGGACTGGTTGTCAATCCATGTTTCGCCGGCGGCAATGCGGCGCACGCAACGAACCAGGAGATCTGGCGAAATGGAGCGGGAAACAATGCCGCGAACGCCGCGCCTGTAGAGTTCGACCGTGTGATTCTCGTCAGCCGCAACGGCCTGAACGATCAGTTTTACGTCGGGGGCGAGACGCAGGATTTCGGGGATTGCATTGGCCGTGCCGGCCAGCATGCCGCCCTCCAAAAGCACAATGTCGGTTGGATAACGCTCGATCGCTGCGCGCAGATTCTCCAACGAGTCAGCCTGAGCGACGACTCGGATGTCATCTTCAAGAGCGAAGACCTTCCGAATCCCAACTCGGTAGATCGCCTGGGAATCCGCGAGTATTACGCGAATGGTACCCGGCTTGACCGGAGTATCAACGCTTTCACCTTCAGAGTTGTCGTCGAGGATTTCCATAGTCGGCTGCCGTCAAGCCAGCCGCAACCTCAATGCTCCGCGAATCGATAATCATCAATTGTGGCTGCAGCGAGGTGCTCATTGTGGCTTGAGGAGCAGCGTACCACACGTCCCTTGCAGTGGACCAGAACATCCTGAGGGGCGCCTAGAACGGCACGTGGCATCCGCATGGAAAAGTTGACATCCGTTCCAACCGGCAAATCCTCGCCAAGAGCGAAAAGAACACCGCTTGCGGAGATGTTCCGGGTGAGTCCCGCAATCTCATTTGCGCCGGCTGAGAGCACGACTGGCAGAGAAAGAGGAAACCGCACGGCACAGCGAACTTCTTGCTGACCATGAGCTGTCGATTGCCCTTCAGATGGCAGCGGCGATTCTGATTTCAGAGAGTTCATAGATCGTGCCCAAAAGAGAATAGCTCAACTGTCAATGTACCCAGTTTTGTTGATTTGGCCCACGGCACCAAAGTTTTCAGTCTAGTAACCGCATGAGGATGCAACGGTCGAAGGGCGGTAACTCGTGCTTCGCGGGAACCTTCAACTGCAAGTTCGAGTCGGCTCCGGCAAAACTTGGAACGTTCTGGTTGAGGCTTATCGAGCCAATCCACGGGGCGAAAATCGATGCTTCAAATGGGTCAGATTTGGCCGAGGATTGGGCGTCCCAGGCATTGGCGGGGAAAGGAAATCAACTGGAAAGGCGAATATAAAACAAAACTGTGCAAAAAGTACCCATGCTTATGTTACTTCTGCGCTCCGCAAGTGAGTACTTCTGCTAGAAAAAATCCTTCATGACACTTTTGTTGTAGCGTCCCTACACAATTTGGGTTACTCTAACAAAGCAAAGTTCTGAGGCGGTTGTGTCTACCGCGGGGAGATAGAAGGATGGGTTCGCGCAAGTTGACTGCCCTGAAATTCGGCGTAATTGTTCTTTTCCTTGGGGCCGTGTGTGCTGCCAGTGCGGCGCCATGGGGCCCGACAAAGTTTCCACCTCCGCAGATCGCGGTGGTGGCGGCTCCACAAGTCGCGGTAATGGCGCCTTGGGGTCCGACCAAGTTCCCACCGCCGAACGTTGCTGTGATGGCGCCTTGGGGACCGACCAAGTTTCCGCCCCCGAACGTTGCTGTAATGGCGCCTTGGGGACCGACCAAGTTTCGGCCCCCGAACGTTGCTGTGACGGCGCCTTGGGGACCGACCAAGTTTCCGCCTCCGAACGTCGCTGTGATGGCTCCTTGGGGACCGACCAAGTTTCCGCCCCCGAACGCTGCATAACGAAATCGGCGATCACCAAACAAGTTCTGTTTATCAAAATGGGCCTTCCTCTAAAAGGAAGGCCTTTTTGCGTGCCACAGACCCGCGAGGAAACTCGTAAACTGAATTGGCAGCCTTGATCTCTCGGGCCCCCAGAAGAGTGCGGGTTGCCCGGAGCGGAGGGCAGGCAGATGATTCTCAATCATATCGACACTGCCATCTGGGTCGCTTGTCTCCTGGCCTCCGGAACGGTCATCGCCATGCTGTTCTTGCGGCATATATGGCGCGTCCTGCCGATCTTCTGTGTTTACTGTATCTGGGATGTTGTCAGTAATCTCGGACTCTACTTTGCAAGCGGGCATCTGAAGGACAGCATTTTCTTTCATGTCTATTTCGCCCGGGCGATCATCGATTCCGCTCTCATCTTGTGTGTTCTCGTAGAACTTGCCTGGTCAGTGTTGCGTCCGGTGCGGGCATCTCTGCCTCGCAGCGCAATGGTTCTGCTGGGAGTATTGATTCTGGTGGCCGGAGCGGCAATCTGGCCGTTTGCTGCTTTACCTGGTATGGAACATGTCACGAGCCGAGAGGGCCTCATGTTCGTACAGCTCCAGCAGACAACCTGGATCGTCCGCATTCTTGTATTTCTGGTCCTTGCCGGCGCGAGCCAGCTGCTCTCCATCGGCTGGCGTGACCGTGAGTTGCAGGTCGCAACGGGATTCGGTCTTTACGCGATCGTCGGACTCACGGTGGCTGTTCTCCAGACGCATCAGACCACTGAGGCACAGTACCAACAATTCGAGCGCATTGCAGCGGCTAGCTATTTTTGTTGCCTGCTGTATTGGGTGGTCAGCTTCGCGCAGAAAGAAGCGGAGCGCAGGGAGTTCACGCCGCAAATGCGGAGTTTCCTGCTGGCCGCTGCCGGCGCTGCGCGCACAACACGTGTGGCGATGACCGAATCGCGCAAAGAGAAGTCAGAGCGAGACGAACGCTGACGCGTTGTCTCGGACCTGTGTGAATTTCATCGCGCCAAGACCCCAGAATGGAATTGAGCAAGCTGTCTTGTCCCGAAGCCGCATTGACATATCCGCATGTGGCGGGTTCAAATAAAAGCAGTGGTGAAGGAGTTCACCCTTAACCGCTGTCCCTTCCATGTGGCCGGACAGATGATGACTCCTGACAGGGAATCCTGTTGCGGAGTCGTTTCTTTCTGTGGCGCGATCCCCGAGTATGCACAATAAGGAGCGTTCGTCGATGGCGAATGCATGGGCACTTTCTGCACTCTGGGTGGGTCTTGCTCTGATTGCGACGTTGCTTGCGATTTGGTTTCGCGTGGCAACCGCACTTTCCGAGATTATCGTCGGCACCGTAGCGCAGCTTATTATCGGAGCGTTGATGGGCTCGGGCGGGCTGCTTGCCAGCACGCAGTGGATTACTTTTCTTGCAGGAACCGGCGCCATCGTTCTCACGTTCCTGGCGGGCGCCGAACTTGAACCCACAATTTTCAAAACCAAGTGGAAAGAAGCCGTGCTGGTAGGGCTGGCCGGTTTTATTGGTCCGTTTCTCGGGTGCACGCTGGTAGGGCATTTCATCCTTGGCTGGAGCATGCGCTCAAGCTGGCTTTGCGGGGTAGCCCTGTCTACAACGTCGGTGGCCGTGGTGTACGCCGTGATGTTGGAACTGGGCCTGAATGTTACGGAGTTCGGCAAAGCCATTCTTGCCGCGTGCTTTGTAAACGACCTGGGCACAGTACTGGCGTTGGGCCTCATTTTCTCGCCGTTCACCTATAAGACCATGGTTTTTGTGGGCGTATGCGCGGTTCTGTTTGCGGTGCTTCCTTTTCTTACAAAGCGATTCTTCGCGAAATATGGCGGGCGAGTATCCGAACTCGAAACCAAGTACATTCTGTTTCTTCTCTTCGGCCTCGGCGGCCTGGCAGTGTGGGCGGGGAGTGAGGCGGTTTTGCCGGCTTACATGATCGGTTCCGTTCTGGCGGGAACCGTTGGCAGGGACCATATGCTGGTTCGCCGGTTGCGGACTCTTACCTTCGGCCTGCTGACACCCTTCTACTTCATTCGTGCCGGGTCGTTTGTATCAGTACCTGCACTGATCGCCGCTCCGGCGACGCTGATTATTCTGTTCCTGGCCAAGATGGCGACTAAGACAGCATTCGTGTTCCCCACAGTGAGGGCTCATCAACACAAGGGTTCTGCCGGCACCTATTACACGCTGATGATGTCAACCGGTCTCACGTTTGGAACGATCTCAGCGCTCTTCGGCCTTAACCACCAGATCATCACGCAGGCGCAGTATTCATTCCTCGTGGGGGCGATCATCGCAAGCGCGGTAATCCCGACGCTGGTGGCCAATACGTTCTTCTTGCCCAAACATCTTCTTCCCATGAAGGATACTCATGGGAATCATCGTGCCGCGCCCACTCCTCCAGTGGTGGAGGAACAAGGATGATCCGGGATTTCAAATGGAAGGGCACTGGCGAAGGAAGATAAGCTGAGTAAGGAGGTCGGGCATTGCAGAGATATCTCTTTATCGCTGTGGGCGGCGCGCTGGGTTCGATCCTGAGATATTGGGTCGGCTCCACGATCTCAGGCCGCATGGGAACCAGGTTTCCCTATGGAACCGCCGTTATCAACATTACGGCGTGTGTGATTCTCGGATTCACGCTCACGTATTTTGGCAAGCGCGCGGATCTGAATCCTGCATGGAGGTTTCTGATACCCATTGGCTTCATCGGCGCGTACAGCACATTCTCGACTTATGAATGGGAGACGCTGTCGACCATGCGATCAGGAGCGTTTTTGCTGGCGGGGCTCTACGCGGTGGGCAGCCTTGTCCTGGGCCTTGCCGCGACGTGGCTGGGCACCGCGCTGGCCGATCTGATTTAGAGGACGCAATGAAGAAACGGCGGAGTTGCAAGTTCCCGGCAAAGGTGCTTCAATCGTTCGTTATTCACCCGGAACTGCGACAGCGCGGCGCGTGCGCTTTTGAATCCGGGCGGCGGGAAGAGCGGAGACAAAAGGCATGTTGACGACAGGCAAGGCGGTGAAGGTCACGGTGTACTTGAGCGATGGAGCCAAGCACCACCACGTTCCGGTCTACACGACGATTCTCGACTTTCTCTTCCACAGCGGAATCGCCGGCGCCACGGTGTTGAAGGGTGTTGCAGGCTTTGGATTGAGGCACCGGATGCATTCCGCGCACATCCTCGAGATCTCCGACCATCTCCCCGTCAAGATCGAGTTCATTGAGACGCGCGAGAAAGTGGATGCGGTCCTGCCTGAGCTGGAGAAGCGAATCGGGTCGGGGTTGATCGAAGTGCAGGAGACCACGATCATCGTTCCTCCCCATGAGTAGCGCAATCCGCGGTTGACGAGGAAAATTCCCTTGCCGGATGGCCAAGCCACCGAACCGCAACAATCAGCCGAAAAGTGCATCTAACTTGTATACGGCGCTTTGCCGGCGCTGTTCCTCGCGCAGAAGCCGTGAATCGTCAATGATTGAAGCCTCGTCAGGAGCCCATTCATCGGGCCTTCATTGGAGTTAGGTCATACTGAATGAGAGAGAACCAGTAACTCTTAAGTCAAGGGAAACCGATGCTCTCGAAACTTCGGAACACTACATTCTTGATGGTTGTTCTGGCTGCAGGTTCCTATTGCGCGCAGGCCCATGCGCAGGCGGCTCTGCTGATGGAGGAGCCGTACGGCTTCTTCGGCACGCTGAACCCGACCGGGCACAATGCAATCTACTTCGAGCGGATTTGCGCAGAGACTCCAGTGAAGCTGCGCCGCTGCGGGCCAGGCGAGTTGGGCGCAGTGATTTCGCGCTATCAGGGCATCGACGGATATGACTGGGTGGCCATTCCGCTGATTCCCTACTTGTATTCGGTTGAGAATGCCGCCGACGTTCCCGCGCATGTGGATCACGATACGGTGGTGGAGTTGCGCGACCGCTATCGCGAGGAGCATCTGCAGGAACTCGGGGCAGATTTGTCGCCTGGCAACCTGGTGCGCGGCGGCTGGACGCAACTGCTGGGCGCGGCGTATGAGCGGCGCATCTATGCTTTTCGGTTCGAGACAACGGAGGCGCAGGACAGCGCCCTGATCGAGAAGCTAAATGACTCGCCAAACCGAACCCGGTTCGATCTGCTCTTCAACAACTGCGCGGATTTCGCGCGGGTGATGCTGAATGACTACTTTCCCCGCACCTTCAGGCGCAGCATCTTTCCCGATGCGGGGATGACGACACCAAAGCAAATCACGTACAAGCTGGTGCGGTTCGGGCGCAAGAATCCGGGGACGGGCTTAACGGTTTTTGAAATTTCGCAGATTCCGGGCTACAGGCGCCGAAGCCACTCGGCCAAAGGTATCGACGAATCGTTCGTGACGACGATCTATGCGATCCCGATCGCATTGATGAATCCCTATCTCGCGGGCGGCCTGTTCGTGGACTACCTGGTGCGTGGCCGGTACCACCTGATTCCCAGAAAGCCGACAGTTTTGGGACCAGACAATTTAACGGCGTTGACAGCGCCAAGCTTGACCCAAGAGAATTCGGCCAGTGCAGGTGAACAGGCTCCGGGTGCTGTGGCTGCAACGCCAACAGCCGCGAGAGCCAATCAGGACCTGCAAGGAACGAGCGCAGCGAATGAGTGAGCCGCAAAGTTTCAAGAGTCATGCACGGTTCGATCCTCCGTACCATTTCTTCCTAACCATCGTTTCGATCGCCACGATCGTAATCGCGGTCATCTACTGCGTGCACCACTTCTGCTTCCTTTCGGTGTGGCTGGTGGTGCTTTCGCTGGCGTTTCTGGTATTGCTGTTCCGGTTACGTACTTATCCGCTGAAGGTGCAGGACCGCGTGATCCGGCTTGAAGAGCGGTTGCGGCTGCAGGCGCTGGCGCCGACGGAGTGGCATACACAGATCTACAGGCTGACGGAAGACCAACTGATCGCGCTGCGCTTTGCAGCCGACGATGAAGTAGTGGAGCTGGCCAAGCAGGCGCTCGAACACAACCTGAACCGGAAGCAGATCAAAGAGCGAATCAAGAGCTGGCGGCCTGACAACTGGCGAGTGTGAGAGAGACAGGGAACAGGGACTGGGGACTAGGGACCAGGGACCAGGGGCCAAGGGACCAAGGGCCGGTCGGGCGTCGTGGAGCGTGCCCCTTGAGTGAGAGGGCGGGAAATGAAACAAGAGTAAGGGAATGAGATAGTTAGCGAGTGAATGCGCGCTGGTTGCAAAAGAGCAGATCGCGTATTGATTCTAAAAGAGTTGTTTGGCATGAATTGGACGCAAATTGATGTATTTTGACGATGGTTCAGAGAGCTGTTTATTGATTCTAAACGAGTTAAGTGGCGAAAAGTTGGCGAAACGTCCCAAATTTTTTTATTTAGTTATTTTCCTGCCAGGAAACTCCGGTCAGTTGGGTTAACGAAAAGAGCGGCGCTTGAGCCGTTAATGTCGATGGCGGAGCTTCTGCCAAGTGCGGTGCGACCGTCGATCCGAGATGTTCTGAGTGAATCCCCATACAAGTTCAAGTGTAGAGATTTTGCGGAAATAATCGGCAAACTTGCGCGAAAAAGTGAAGGAGTGAATAAGTGAAGGAGAATCAGTGAATTAGTTGCTCGAATGATCGGCGAGTTTTGGGCGCGGGGCTTGACAGCTGCGCTGGAGGCTGGCTGGCGGTGGTGGTGGTGGGATGTGAGAAGCCAACGTATTGTTACCGATCTTTTTCCAACGAGACTGGCCTGTTTCGAGTTGTTGGCCAAGTAGTAACTGACGAGCAGCCGGTGATTCGTCCGGAATCAGAAGTCTCTCTGCCTTCGTTCTTCAGTGAGCGCGTCGGCGGTTCGCGTCGATGCCCAACTCCGGGTGCCCGTCGATTGCCGGGTATAGAGCGAATGCCGATGATCAGAATTGCCATTCGGCAGATATGACAATCAAAACCTAAGGTATGTGGTTAAGCGCGGAAGATCCTGAGGCGATTTGACGAATTTCCGGTTTTAGTCAAGAGTGAGCAGGAAATATGGTATACCAAGGTAATTCGCGGCATTCGTTCCCCCCTTGGCGCAAGCCAGACGCGGCCGTGTGAAGCAACTCCGGTTAGCGATAGTTTTTTATTACGTCTCCCCTACACGAATTTAGTAGCACGAACCGGTTCCTGCATACACATGGGAGCTTTCCTCTTGCTCGGATATATGCCAGATTCCGCGTCTATTTCGGTGCTATTTGCCGGGCGCACGGGCCGCCTCAGTGCTCGATGCACAACAAGGCGGCACTTCTACCTGGCAAGCCTAACAGGGCTTGCGACCTTGACGGGAGGTATTCCGCTTCTTATTGGATGTTCGGGACATGGCACTCTTGGAACCACTTCCTCAATTCCTTCTTCGTTCGCTGTTCGGGGAATTGTGCGCGGAGGACAGGAACCGGTCACGGGAGCAACGATTCAACTTTATGCCGCCGGCACGACCGGCGACGGCTCGGCCGCAACCCCTTTGCTGCAGAACCCAGCGCAGACTGACCCCTCTGGATCCTTCGTGATCACTTCCGAATACACCTGCCCATCCGCAACGGCTGAAGTCTATTTGGCCGCTTCAGGGGGCAACCCGGGCCTGCCTTCGGGACAAAGCAATCCAGCGATCGCTATGATGACGGCCCTCGGGCAATGCGGTTCGCTGACCGCATCCACATACATAACGGTGAATGAAGTAACTACGATCGGATCTTTGGCTGCCCTCTATCCCTACGTGACTTCAATCAGCCAACTTGGATCGGGATCGAGTGACGCGGCACAACTTGCTACTGCCTTCGCTCTGGTTAACGAGTACGTGAACACCGCAACGGGAACGACACCTGGGCCAACTTTGCCAGGCGGATCCAATGCTCCATCGCTCCAGATCAATACGCTCGCGGATATTCTCGCAACGTGCGTCAATTCTTCAGGCGGCGTAGCTGGCGACAACTCACCGTGCGGCAATCTTTTTTCGCTGGCCACACCCCAGGCGGGCTCTGCTCCCATTGACATCTTTGGCACGATGCTCAACACCCTGGAGAATCCATCACAAAACGTGACAGCGATTTTCAATCTCATCGCCCCGAATTCACCCTTTCAACCTGTGCTGAGTGCTGCCCCAACAAGCTGGGCTCTTCCAATTGTCGCTGCGTCCGGAGTTCCCGCCATCTCGTCCTTCAGCGGATCTCCCTCGCTGATCGCTGCTGGTTCTTCCACGGTGCTCTCGTGGAACGTCGGCAATGCGTCGTCGATCGCCATCACGCCGGGATCGTTCTCGACGAGCACCCTTGTTGGTTCGACGACGGTGAGCCCCACTTCGACGACCGTCTACACGATCACTGCCACGAACGGCGCCGGCACGAGCACCGCCGCGACCTCGGTCAGCGTCGCGACCCCACCCATTGCGCCGGGAAGCCTTACTGTGGGGAGCCCCACCACATCAACCGTTGCCCTCGCGTGGGCGAGCAGCACCCCGAACAACGGCGCGACGATCTCCTCCTACGCCATCTATCGCGGCCTATCGACGAGCAGCATGGCCCAGGTCGCGACGACCCCGAACCTCGCCTATACGGATACCAATCTTGCGCCCTCCACCACCTACTTCTACTACGTGACCGCGGAAGACAGCGTGGGGAACGTGTCGGCCCCCACGCCCATCGCGTCGGCCACTACCCTCCCGCCCATCCCCGCCATCGGCTCTTTTGTCGCGACTCCTTCGTCCATCACGGCGGGCCAGTCGTCCGTGCTGTCATGGACCACTACAAACGCCACGTCGCTCACAATCGACAACGGGGTGGGAAATGTCACCGGGGCGACCTCGACTACGGTTAGCCCCACCTCGACGACCGTCTACACGCTCACTGCTTCGAACAGCGCCGGCACGGGCACCGCCCAGGCGGTCTTGACCGTCTCTCCCGACACCCAGCCCCCTTCCGTTCCGGCGAACCTCGCCGTAACGGCAACCACAGCCGCAAGCATCTCCCTTTCCTGGACCGCGTCGACTGACCCCATCTATCCTTCGTCCCAGCTCATCTACAATGTCTTTCGAAACGGGACGGAGGTCGCCACCACGGCCACGGGCGCGACAAGCTATCAGGACACGGGTCTCGCTGCGAGCACGACCTATGCTTACACCGTTGATGCTTATGACCCGGCAGGGAATATTTCGGCGCAATCGGCCGCCGTGCCGGGCACGACTCAGGCATCCGAACAAATCTATTCCACCAACTTCCCTCTTACCGAGAACCCCATCTCTGAAAACGGAAACTGGGTAGGCGGGCAGAGCGCCGGCGGAAACCTTTGGGGCAACGTGCAGACCGCTTCCGGCACCGTCTTCGGCGTGAGCCAGCCGACGACGTTCGGCGATCCGACAGCGATCCTCACGGGCACATGGAGTCCGATACAGTCGGCGACCGCGACCACGGCGATTACCGAAACGCCGACCGGAAACTGCTGCCATGAAGTGGAGGTGCGATTGCGGATGAATCTATCTCCAAGCACCATCACCGGCTACGAGGTCTATTGCAGCGTTATGCCAAGCCCCAACAACTACTGCTACATCGCAAGCTGGGGCGGTCCCAACGGTAGTTATAACAACCTCACCGGCTACACCGGCCCGCTGAGCACGCTGGTGAACGGCGATGTCCTTGAAGGCACCGTGACGGGATCGACCCCCACAATCATTACCGGTTATGTGAACGGCACGGAGATCATGCAAGTGACGGATACGGGCCAGGCGGGCTGGGGTCCCTGGACGTCCGGGAATCCAGGCATTGGCTTCTACGATAGTCAGGATAATAATTGGAACGATTTCGCATTCAGCAGCTTTACGGCGACGGCGAGCAGCGCGGCGATCAGCCCTCCCGGAATTGCCTCTTTCTCCGCAACGCCCGCGAACATTATGGTGGGAGGCACTTCCACCCTTAGCTGGTCCGTGACCAACGCCGACTCGGTATCGATCACGCCGGGAACATTCACCTCTTCCTCGCTCGCGGGATCGATGACTGTGAATCCGGCGGCCTCGACCACCTACACCCTGACCGCGACGAACGACAACGGCACCGCGATCGCGACGACGGCAGTGTCGGTCGGCGGCCCACCCTGGGCCTACATACAGTCAAATGCCCAAAACTCGAAAAGTGACACGAACACCCTCGCGTTCGTTTCTCCGAACCAGGCAGGCGACCTCATCATCGCGGAAGTCGACTGGACCGGCGGAGCCAGCTTCGGCTCGATCGAAGACAGCCAGGGAAATACGTATACCGAGATCGGCACCCAGCAGACGGCTGCGGGGGTGCAATCCATGCTTTACTACGCCACGAACGTGGCAGCCGGCGCGAACAGCGTCACCACCGTGGTGTCCGGCTCGCCGGCTAACCACGAGCTCTACATCAACGAGTATTCCGGGCTGAGCACCCCGGTCTCACTCGACAGCTATTCCGTCAACGCCGGGAGCGGCGCGACGTTCACGAGCAACATCGTGACAACGACCGCCGCGAACGATCTTCTCTTCGGCCTCGAGATAGACACAAGCGAGGGTGCCGCTTCTTCCGGATGGACTACCCGTTTAACGCTTGATGGCAATGTGGACGCGGACGAAAATGCCGCTTCAACGGGCTCGTATGCATTCACGGGGACTTCCGGAGGCGCTTCCCTTGCCTGGATCGCGGCATTCAAATGAAACAATCGAATTGAAGATCCCTCCCCTAATCGTGTGTGCAAGAATCTGATGAGCCTTCGCAACCGATACCACGATAGCCGGCACTCCCGGCAGCAAATGCGCTGATTCAGGGCCCAAATGCCGCAGCCGCGCGATCACCGACTGCCGCACCGAAGGTGGCTGCTGTGCGGAGCGGTGAGGATCGATCTGGAAGAGAGGAATGTTACCAATTGCAGGTGCGCTTATCGAGCCCACGGTGAGCGCTTTTATGGGTTCCGGGCGAATGGTCGCCAATCTGGAAGTTGCTATCTGATAAACGGACATTCCTAGTTCGGGCCGGAGTTCGATCCACGCGCTGCAGCCGCGCCAATGCCGTGGTTCAGGGGCCACTTCGATAGGTCCCGATAAACGCCGTAGTCTCCACCTCTACCGGTCAGAAGCGGCCCGGGCCTGAAGGCCGGAGAGTCTGATGCGCGGGAATTCAGGAGCCTGAAGGCCCCTGCTCCTTCCGCCGACGCAGTTTGAGTTATCCCCGGTCTGAGAATCCAGACCGGGGGCACCCATTCATTTTGGAAGAGCGAAGAGTGCGAAAGGCAACTGCAGATCCTTCGACTCCGCTTACCCCGTATTCGCGTTGCGAATGCGGGGCCCCGAACGCGCTCCGCTCAGGATGACACTTCACTGGGAAACGGAGGCATGCGGGAATTCAGAAGCCTGAAGGCACCTGGTCCCTCCGCCAGCGCAGTTTGTGCTATCCCCGGTCTGAAAATCCAGGCCGGGGGCACCCGCCTGAGTGACTAGAGGGATCTGGGTTGAACGATGGGATGTGGAGGAACAGGTAAAGGAAGCGGAACCTTCGGGCTCACCACCTTCAGCGGTATAACCGCAGATTTGTTCGCGACCGACGAGGCTGGCAGGACCAGGTCGCCGCTGCGAATGGTTATCGGCCCCACGGGCGGCGAGACGATGGTGTAGTTTCCGTCTGCGTCGGAGAAGAGAGTTCGCGTTACGCCGTTGGCGAAGGTGACGTTGATCTGCTGATGTGCGAGCGGTGCCCCGGAAGAATCCGTAATTCTGCCGGTGATGTTGCGGCCCAGCGGGGTTGCGGGGTTTGAGAATGGCGGCTGGGTGCGATCCACGAAGGAAAACGTAGCGAAGAGCGAATCGAAATACACCGCGATGTTGCGGTTATTGCCGACTGTTGATGATTCCAATGTGAGGTTTGCGCTTTGCGAGGTGCCGTTGCAGCTTTGATTGCTCGTGGAGAAGCTGGTCGAGAACGTTCCGGAACCGGAGATTCCGATGATGCCCATAAAGTTCAATGATGTTGCGATGGTTTCGGTGGACAGGTCTGTGTTCATGACTTTCTGGCAATTGTTTGTGCTTGACGAAATCGGAATGCCCTTCAACGGTGGGTCGTCGCCACTCGAATCCGGCCCTTGCACTTGTACTTCCTGAATGAGATTGAACCGCTGGGGATTTGCCTGTGTGGGATCGACTGATGGTTGGGCGACAAATGGATCCTGGGCGAGGAGGTTCTTCTTATCGGCATCGGTCCAACCATCCATGACGTGATAGGTGTCGGGCTCCGCCCCGCGTACCGTTTTGACGGTGACCAAGCGGGTCGGATCGGGTTGCGAAGGGTCAGCGGGGACAAGGTTCAGAGTCAGACTCGGAACGTTCGCGTAGGGTTGTGAGAACTTGATTTGGGGATTGGTCCAAATGTAGAACTTGTCCTGGTCGTGATCGACCACATCCTCGTTCGACGGCGCTCCGACAGAGTCGCCTTGTGCCTTCGATATCGTGAAGGATTGGTCCGTCGTTGTGGTATTGGTTTCCGCCGTTGTCGTCGTCACCGCGAGTGCGGTAAATCCCACCGACCAGCCGGTGCCGACGGCTTCCGCCACGTCTTGTGTCGAACCGAATGTGCTGTTCGACTGGTAGGTGACCGAACTCTTGTTGCCCGGCGGGGCATAGATGACTCCAATGAGGATGTACCTCGGCTGGAACCAGCCATCGGTGCCGGGCGGCGGGGCCGTACACAAACCCGCAGTGCATTTGCTCGGAACCTTGAATTGCTGGTACGTGAAAACGCAGGAGGTTCCGTTGACGAGGGCGGGGCCTGGTTCGAGCACTCCCTCTGAGCCATCGCCATTCTCTTTGCAGACGGGCGGGCCATTGCAAACCATGTAGTCAGGAGGTATAGGGCCGGTGCAGCCTTTGTGCAGAGGCACAGGTTGAGGCGGTGTTTGTGCCGAAGCCGCGTGAGGCGCCATTAGAACGGCGGACACGGTAACTAAAATGAGTTTGCTCAATGAATACCTTGATGTGGCCATTCTCTTTTCCTCCATGGATTCCACGCTTCCTCGAAATTCCGATCGTGATGAAACGAGTCTGCCCCGCCTTTGCCCGGGACTCAATGAGGCGGAGATGAGTTCTGGATGAGTTTTTCGGATTGAGGGAATTCGTGAGCCTGAAGGCTCCTGCTTCTTCTGTTTGCTCGGGCCGGAAATGGGATACGGGAAAAGGCGCGATGGCCGCGCGGCCGGATCGGCGACCCCCGTCGTGACTCAACAAGTGCCGCCCCGGTCGCCCCCCTCGGCTGCTTTGCAGCCTTTCCCGAGGCGCGCGCGGCCCGCTTGTCAACCTGAAGCAGCCAGGGGTTAGCGGAGGATCCGCGCATTGCTGGGATCGTGGGCCAACGTTTTCGAAGTGGACTTTCCTCTCACTCAGCCGCAGAGTGTCTCGAGTCGGCGCCTCGGCGCCGGTTTCCGTGGGTTGATAGAAACTTGGCGAGCGACAGGTTCTACAATTGGTGTGCTCCGTGATCGCAGTTTGTGCATGCGGCTTGCAGGATGAGAGACAGGATTGATGCGAGGATGATGCGCGAGGGGATTCGGCGCCCAAAGAAGGATTGCCAAATGAAAAAAGCGATTGGAATGGCTGCAGCGATTTGCGCTCTTTTGGTAGCGCTGCCTGCGCGCGCGCAGGTGAAGATGACGCGCGATCAAATTCTTTTCTACACCTCGGAGTGGAAGGGCGATCGTTTTCCAGATGGGCGGCCGAAGCTGCCTGATGCCCTGCTGAAGCGGGCACTGGACATGACCATCGAAGACGTATGGGAATATTTGCGCGATCACGGGTACCGCAACCAATTTGAGGGCG
>CAZVYV010000011.1:0-25565 GCA_964630985.1 uncultured Occallatibacter sp. | reverse complement strand
ATGTCGGACCAGCGCGTACCGCTGAACTTCGACGAGCAGGAGAGGATTCACGCGGAGCTGCTGGATGAAGTGTTTGGATTGGGGCCGCTGGAGCCGCTGCTGAGAGATCCGAAGATTTCCGACATTCTGGTGAATGACAAGGACCACGTGTTCGTGGAAAAGGGCGGCTTGCTGCAACGGGTGGATACGACCTTCCGCGATGACCGGCACCTGATGCAGATCATCGACCGCATTGTTTCGCGCGTCGGCCGCAGAGTGGATGAGTCGTCGCCGATGGTGGATGCCCGCCTGCCCGACGGATCGCGCGTCAACGCGATTATTCCGCCGCTGGCGCTCGACGGACCATCCATGTCGATCCGGCGCTTTGGAACCGGCCCTCTGGCCGCGAACCAATTGGTGCAGTTGAAGAGTATTTCGGCGGAGATGATGGAAGTACTGTCGTCAGCGGTTCGAGCGCGCATCAGCCTTCTGGTTTCAGGCGGTACGGGCGCCGGCAAGACGACGTTCATGAACATCCTGTCGCAATACATTCCGAACAACGAGCGGCTGGTAACGATTGAGGACGCGGCCGAATTGAGATTGGCGCAGGAGAACATCGTGCGCCTGGAGACGCGGCCGCCGAACATCGAAGGACAGGGCGCAATCCGGCAGAGGCAATTGCTGATCAACGCCCTGCGTATGCGGCCCGACCGGATCATCATCGGTGAGGTGCGCGGCGAGGAAGCGTTCGACATGCTTCAGGCCATGAATACCGGCCACGAAGGCTCGATGACCACCATCCACGCGAACACGCCGCGCGACGCGCTGTCCAGAATGGAGTCGATGGTGGCCATGACCAACATGAACCTGCCGGAGAAATCGGTACGGCAGCAGATGGCGTCGGCGATTTCGATCGTGGTGCAGGCCACCCGCATGAGCGATGGCACGCGCAAGATCACCAACATCTCCGAGATTACGGGAATGGAAGAGAACGTAATCAGCATGCAGGAGATTTTCACGTTTGAGAGGAAAGGTATTGGCCAGGACGGCCGCGTGATCGGAGTTTTCAAGCCGACGCGGATTCGTCCCCGGTTTCTGGAGAGGCTGCGCGTGTCGGGCATCATTCTGCCACCCAGCCTGTTTGAGCGGGAAACAGAGGTTAACTGAGAGGGAAGGAGGGAACCTAAATGGGATTGATCGTAGTTTTGGTATTTGTTGGCGTGTTCGCGCTGATTGCTATGCCGCTGGCCGCGATGGGGCCCTCCAGCAGCGCTAAGCAGGCCTTGGCCACGCTGGACTCCGCAATCAAGGTCGACCGGCGGGATTTGCTGCCGCAGAAGCTGAACGTCCGAAAGAACGAAATCCTCAGCAGCATTCCCTGGCTGAACCAGAAGCTGCTGAAGTTCGAACTGACACCCTACCTGCGCAAGATCCTGAGCCAAGCCGACCTGGATTGGAGCGCAGGGCGGTTGCTGCTGTTTTGTGCGGCCGGCTTTGTCGTGCCGACCTACGCGCTTCTGGAGACGACCAACAGCACCTTGTTGGCGTTCGTGACGGGCGGAGTGTTGGGCGTGCTGCCGTATGCCTTTGTTCTGTTCAAGCGCCAAAGGCGATTCAGCGCATTCGAAAAGCATCTGCCCGAGGCGCTGGACCTGATGGTCAGCGGACTCCGGGCTGGACATAGCCTGCTTGCCGCGATGGCGCTGGTGGCGCGCGAGTGTGCGCCTCCGGTGAACACGGAGTTCAAAATCTGCTTCGAAGAACAGAACTACGGCCTGGAGATGAAAGAGGCACTGGGAAACCTGATCCTGAGGATTCCTGTGCAGGACCTGATGATCGCTACCACCGCAATCCTGATTCAAAAAGAGAGCGGAGGCAACCTGGCCGAGGTGTTGGATAAAACCGCCTATGTCATTCGGGAGCGCTTCCGGCTTAAGCGCCAGATCATGGTGCACACGGCGCAGGGGCGTTTCACGGGGTTGATTCTTACATTGCTTCCGGTGGTCCTGGGCATCGGCATTTATTTTGTAGACCCGGGAATGATCAGCATTCTATGGAAGCGCGACATCGGCATCGAGCTGATGTGGGCAGCCGCGGGATTGATCGTGGTTGGCGGATTTGTAATTTGGAGAATCGTCGATATCGACGTGTGAGGAAGAGTCATGATTTATGCAATTCTGGCGTTCGTAGCTGTCTTCGCGCTGATCGGGAGCATCGGTGTGCTGATGTTCTATCGCGAGGCGGCACTGGACCGCATCAGCCAGGTGATCAGCCCGCGGCGCAAGCAGAAGACGCTGGCCGAGACTTTTCAAAATACGGGCTCGTCGATCGGCAACGTGGTGAAGAAGTTCGAGAACCTGATGCCGAAGAGCGAGAAGGAAGTCTCGGTCATCAAGGTCCGGATGCAGCGGGCGGGATTCCGCAACGAGAACGCGATCAAAGTTTTCTACGGCGGCAAGGTGCTGTTGCCGCTGACGCTGGCGGCAATCGCGGCGGTGAGCGGATTAGCGAGTCTGAGCCCGTTCTTCGTATATCTGGTGGCGCTCGGGGGTGGATTTCTGGCACCGGACTTCTGGCTGGGCAAGCGCATCGCAAAACGGCAAAAGAAGCTCACCCGAGGCTTGCCTGACGTTCTCGACCTTCTTGTGATCTGCATGGAGGCGGGCTTGAGCCTGGACCAGGCGACGGCGCGCAGCGCGGAAGAGTTGAGGACATCGCAGCCGGAGATTTGCGATGAGCTGACAGTGGTGGTGCTGGAACAGCGCGCCGGACGGGCTCGCTCGGAGGCATGGAAGAACATGTCGGACCGCACCGGTGTGGAGAGTCTGCGCAACCTGGTCTCGATGCTGGTGCAGACCGAACAGTTTGGAACAAGTATTGCCAAGATGCTCCGCGTCCATTCGGACACACTGCGCGTGCAGCGTGTGCAAATGGTCGAGGAGATGGCGGGGAAAACCTCAGTCAAGCTAGTGTTTCCGCTGGTGCTGTTTATTTTTCCTGCGCTATTTCTGGTTACACTGGGACCAGCCGCGATCATGATGGCTGATTCGTTCAAGTCACTGACCAAATAATTGAGGCAGGAAGGGGAAAGTTTGCATGAGCACCGAAATGATTATCAGAGTTGTTGCTGCTGCTTTAGCGGTCGTTATTTTGATCGTTTTGATTCAGCGCCGCCGGACGCGGGTTAAGTAAGGGCCGGAAGGCAAGAAGCCGTGGCGTAAGGAAACAGCAATTCAAGCCACGGCTGGAGTACGAAACTTCCGTTGCCGGGTTGGCATGCCGCTTAGGCGGCAGGTGCCTCAGTGTGCAGCCTGGGCAGGGGGAACAGGTGAAGTGTTCCCTTCGCAGGCTCGACTGCAGGCGAAGAGAAAGGGCAGAGCCGCAGATGGAATTGATGGAGCGAGCTGAACCGGTCAAGAGAACTCCTGGAAGCGAGGGAGCCGCGGCACTGCCGTCAGGGGCCCAGTTGAAGATGGAACCGCAAACGTATTGTGCCTACAACCAGACGCGGGAATGTTTTTTAGGTTTGAAGGTGACGGCCGGCGACCTTCCTACGAATCACGTCGCGGAGCTGATGCTGGAGAAACCGCTGAAGTCGGGCGAGGGCTTATGGATGAAGCCGTTCCGGGGCATCACAGCCACGGCGATGCCGGCGCCGCTGGATCTGATTTATCTGGACGAGGATTGCCGGGTGATCGAGATGGCGGAGTCGTTTCCGACTTTTCAAGTGAGCTCTTCAAGCCCGAGGCCGGAGAGCGTGCTGGCATTGCCGGCGCACTCGATTTACTCGTCGCAGACTCAGTCGGGCGATCAGCTCGTGCTTTGCGTGGCTGAAGAGATGGAGCGGCAACTGGAGAGGTTGACCAACAAAGCCGACCAAGCTGAGCCAGGGCCCGAAATCGCCGGGGCAGCGCTGCTGCGCGAAAAGCCATTGTGGAGTGGAGGCCCGGGATTGCTCGAGCTTGAAGACCGCAACGGACACGACAAGCCCGAAGCGCGGAAGGCGCACAGTATGGACCTTACGCCCCCGAGCGCCAAAGCCAAGGGTCAGTTGCGGTCCTGGTTTGATCGTTGGTGGTCGCCGGATCCGCGTAAGGCTCCGCGGGTGAAGGAGCCGGGTCTGGCTGCATATTACTGGAACGGCGCGGCGCCGGTGGCGCACGGAGTTCGAGACATCAGTTCATCAGGGCTCTATGTGGTTACCGAGGAGCGGTGGTATCCGGGCACTCTGGTTCTGATGACGTTGCAGAGGACCGATCACGGCGACGAACTGGCGGAGCGATCGATTGCTGTGCAATCGCGAGCTGTGCGCTGGGGTCCGGACGGCGTAGGGTTGCAGTTCATTCTGGCCGAAGAAAAGGATATGCGCAGCGGGAAGACCGCGATACTGGACGCGGCAACAAGGGGGCAGTTTGACCTCTTCCTGGCGCAACTGAATTTGGAAGGGTAGCAGGCGCACCGGTGCGCCAGAGAAGTCCCTGGGCGGGCGCGGTTGAAATGCAAGGTCAAAGCCGGCTTAGCCGTGAGGTGAAACGATGACGATTGAAAATGGTCTTCGAAGGATCGGAAATCTGCTCGGCAAGGGCGGCGAGGAAGGCTCGGCCCTGGTCGAATTCGCGTTGACGCTGCCGATGCTGTTTGGGCTCATATATCTGTCGGCCAGTTTGACGCTGGGCATGTACAACCTGCAACAGCTTGGGAACGCAACCTCTGCCACCGCGATGGCGGTAGGAAGCGATGCCGGCTTGTTTCCGGGCAACGACCCTTGCGCTTATGCGGAGACCACGATGGTTGCGTCGCTTCCCACTTGGACGGCTTCGAAGTTCACTTACAAGCTCACGATCACGGACGCCAGCGACGCTTCACACGTGTACACAGGAAGCGGGACATCGTTCTCGTGCGCCACAGCGCCGTCGATGGGGCCAAACTACCCTGTGACTTTAACGGTGAGCTACACGTACTCATGGCTAGGGATTCCCAAGATGCCGTTCTTCAATGCCGGCACCAGCACCGCAGGCGTACTGGCATCGAGCCAGTCAGCGATACAGATGTGAGCGAAGGAAGACCTCGAATGAGTTGGTTTCTCTCTCGGCAAATACGCAGGCTCATCAAGAGTGAGCGCGGCCAATCGATCGTGACGGTCGTGATCACGGCCTCGGCAATTCTGACCATGGCTGTGAGTTCGGCGGAGGTAGGCCACGTTTATTACGCCTACCGGCAGCTGGTTTCGTCGACGAACGAGGCCACTCTGGCGGGAGCGCAAGCCATGTCCGACGCGCTCATTAGTACGAGTTCGAGCGGGGCTTACACTGCGGAAGTGACGGCGGCAGTGAAGCAATACAGTTCTGTGACGGGACAATTAAACGCCAGCAACATGCTGTCGGGCGCCCAGATCGCAACGCAGACTCTTTTTTGTGCAAGCACGATAACGAAGGCGCCATTCTATGTGGAATGCCAAACTCCGCCGGGGAGCACCACGGGTTACAACGCAATCGCGGTGACGCAGACGGCGAAGGTCAATCTGTGGTTTGGAGGCCTGGTTGGCATGTCGTCGATGAACCTGTCGGCCACCGCGACCGCTGCAATGAAAGGCGGATCGGACATCCCGTACAATCTCGCCGTCATCCTGGACACCACGTCTTCGATGACGAGCACCATCCCGGGCGACAAAGATTGCACCACGTCGCAGATTTCATGCGCGGTTGCGGGTCTCGAGGTGATGCTGCAAAACATGGATCCGTGCGCGCAAAACACAACGTGCAGTTCAAGCACGCCCTATGTGGACGACGTGGCCTTGTTCGTGTTTCCCGCGCCCAGCACGGCCTTTAGCGCTAACAACTATAAGTCCCAATACTGCGGCCTCGGAGCTACCAGCGTGCCGTACAACTTCGTCAATGTCACAAGTGGGACAAGCCAGAATCTCGCCATGGAGTCGACCGGCACGGATGCCGGCGCGTACGAGATCATTCCTTTCAACGAAGTCTATAAGACCAACGATTCTTCGGCCCTCGCAGTCGCATCAGCTCTGGCGGAGGCGGTCGGAGCGAGCGGTTCAGGCTGCGCAGGCCTTTCGGCGCCGGGCGGGCAGGGAACCTACTATGCGCAAGTCATTTACGCCGCGCAGGCACAACTCGTATCGCAGCAGACTGCGAATCCCGGCTCAAAAAACGTCATGATCATCCTGAGTGACGGCGACGCGACCTCATGCAACACGCAGGCCAACAGCGCTGCCGGCGGAAACTCCAGCTGCAACAACGGGAGCCAGATTATTGCGCAGAATTGTCCGGCGGTTACATCGACTGGTGCCTGCACTTCCGCGACGGCAACTACCGGGATCATCCTTTGTCCGACAGGCGGTTGCACTGGCAAACCCCTGAACGGAACGGGAACGAAGACCAGCAATTCCACGGGCTATCAATCACCAACCTATCCATCGGCACTGGGAGAGTGCGGACAGGCTGTTCAGGCGGCACAATTAGCTACCGCCGCGGGAACGGTTGTTTATACGATTGGTTTCGGGTCGGAGACTTCAGGTTGTTCAACGGACGGTACCTACACCACAACCGCCGGTTCCACAGATGGCGCAGAAGCGTGGCCGAGCGGTCCTTATTCCGGAACGCCCTGCAACGCGATTGCGGCGATGGCTTCCAACGTGAACACCTTTTACTCCGACAATTCGGGCGGGTGCCCGTCGCTCTCCCCCGCGAACGCGAACTTCACGAGCCTGGCTCAGATTTTCCAAGCGATCGTGGATGGCCTTAGCACTCCGCGCATGATCCCCAACGGAACGACGTAAAGCACCTTCCCGAGGGGAAAGAAGAGATTTGGCAGGAGCTTACTAGGGGTACCGGCGAAAAGCCGGTACCCTTTTTAGCGAAGGCCACCGAGAGAAAGTAACCAAACCGAAGGGTCGTGGTTGGCTTTCACGCGGGCAATGCCCTATTTATCCAATCATTTGTTTAACTTACGGCAATCGGTCCTTTGAGTACCCAGGTCACCACAACATAGCACGAAAGTGCAATTCTCTGATTACCGCCGAACCAAGATGATTACAGGAGGTCCCCAGTACCTGGGAAGGCCGCCGTGGAGTCGGCAAGATCTCACGGTGACACATTCCCAGTACGAAAGCGGAATTCACCTCGTAAGCAAAGTGCATGACTTCCCCAGCAGTGCGGCTTTGGCCTTGAGAGTTTAACCAGCGGAAGTTCGGTTCCCCGTACGAAGGGATTGGGGAAAGGGAGACGAACACATCCGCAGTGTTCAAGGCGCAGGCTGCGAAGGGGTGGCTCCCAGCACCGCAAGCCAGCGTAATGGATGGGTTAACGCTGACATTGAATGCGGCGACTGCGAGAGGAGGGAATTGAACCATGGATATGAAGCGGATTGGGAAATTGTTCGGCCGCCGGTTTCTGAAGAATCAACGGGGACAGGCGGCGGTTGCTGTGATGATCACAGCAACCACAATGATGGCGCTCGCAGCAGCTTCGATTGAGACGGGGCATGTTTATTACGCGTATCAGAAGCTTGTGGCGTCAACGAATGCCGCGGTGATGGCAGGCGCTTCAGCCATGCCCAACACCACCACTGCGAAAACCATGGTGACTCAATACAGTTCGCAATCCGGTCAATTAAATGCGAACACTATGCTGACGAACGATGCGGCGACACCAACGTTCGAGTGCCTGAGCACCGTGTCAAATTCGCTGAATGTGCCGTGCCAGACATCCACTGGCGGCACCGGTGGATATAACGCACTGGCGGTTACGCAGACGGCGACGGTTCCACTCTGGTTCGGTGGATTGGTTGGCATGAAGCAGATGAACATGTCCTACACCGCACAGGCGGCGATGGCGGGTGGGCAAAACTCGCCGTGGAACATTGCCATCATTCAGGACACCACCGCTTCGATGAACGACAACGATAGCGGCGACCAATGCAATGGAACCCAAATCACATGCTCGCTGCTGGGAATTCAAGCGCTGCTGAACGATCTGTATCCCTGCGGGCTGGGCCAGACCTGCACAACCAGCACGACGTACGTGGATAGCGTGAGCCTGTTTGTGTTTCCGGCAGTGACGGGCACGACAGCGTCGAAGGATTCCACTTGCCCGACCACCGATCCGACGATCGTGGCATACACATTTCCCGATCCGCCCTCGAACACGACACTTCCTACGGCGGATACATACGAAGTGGTTAGCTTCGCGAACAATTACAAGACGACCGACGCAGCGACGACTCTGAACCAGGCTGCGCCGATCGTCGTCGCGGCAGGAGACTCCGGACAGAGCAACTGCACCGGGATCAAGGCGCCGGGCGGCGAGGGAACCTACTACGCGCAGGTGATCTACGCGGCACAGACGGCACTGCTGGCGCAGCAGGCGTCTAATCCGGGATCGCAGAACGCCATCATCCTGCTGACGGACGGCGACGCGACGGCGTGCGCATCGAACGCCAACACCACGGCCGGTGCGTGCAACACATCGAGCCAACTTGTGGCGTCAGAAGGCACGCTAAATGGCACGGGAACGAAGACCAGCAATCCCACAGGCTATGAGTCGTATACATATCCGTCGGCGCTGGGCATGTGCGGACAGGCCGTTCTGGCGGCACAGGCTGCGGCAAATGCCGGGACCACGGTGTACACGATTGGGTATGGCTCGCTGACGTCGGGGGGCTGCCTGTCCGACAAGACATACAGCACAAACGTTTCGACGAAAGGCGGAAGTTGGGGGCCGGGTGATCAGCCCTGCGCGGCGATTGCAGCGATGGCCTCGACGACATCGAATTTTTACTCCGATGACGCCGACGGCTGCGAGGCGACTGCGCCGAGCAACCAAAACCTTACCAAGCTGACGGCGATCTTCCGCGCGATTGTCGACAACATGGGCGAGCCTCGGCTGATCCCGACTGGAACGACGTAGGGCGGAGTCAAGTAGCAGGAAGTGTGGTTTTTCGAAGGGTACGGGGAGATCCCCCGTACCCTTTTTGCTGCTTTGGGCCATCGGCCGTTTCCGGCCGCGAACCATGACCTACGTAACCGCTCGATAGCACGAAAGTGCAATAGTCGGTAACCACACAAGGCAAGATGATGGCAACAGTTACCCCTTCCCCAAGAGGTCGCAGGAGTGTCCGCGAGTGCGCACGATGGCATCGCAGATGGACAAATCCGCTGACCTCTTCGCGCTGACGGCGCGATCCAGAAATTGTCTCCCAAGTTCTTGCGAGCCGGCTGGCGCGGCACGCCTCGTTCAAGCTCAGAAGCAAGAGACGGCTGGCACGAATGGCCGAACGGGCAGAGCCACGCGCCGGCTGCGCGTCTACGCATGCTTTGCATTCCCGGGGCAGAAATCCGGGAGCGCTCAAGTTTGCCGTACTGACGCCGATGGCGCTGCCAGGGCGTACGAATCCAAGTTCAACAAAATTCAACTTCAACCCATCGAGCAACCGAACACCGAAGAATTCGGTGGCGAGGCTGCATGAAAAGAGGAATTTGCAAATGAAACGATTTAGAGTTCCGTTCTTACGCAGGTTCCTGAAGAGTCAACGGGGCCAGGCGGCGGTGGCCGTGATGATTACAGCAACCACAATGATGGCCCTTGCCGCAGCTTCGATCGAGACGGGGCATGTGTATTACGCCTACCAGCAACTTGTGGCGTCGACGAATTCGGCGGCCCTGGCCGGCGCGGCAGCCATGCCGAACACAACCCTGGCGACAACCAACGTAACTACGTATAGCGCGCAGTCCAACGGGATGAACGCAAACCCGATGTTGAAGAATGACGTGGCTACGCCGGCGTTCCTCTGCCTGAGCACCGTATCGAATGGCCTAGATGTACCGTGCCAGACGTCCACAGGCGGCAGTGGGGGCTACAACGCGATGGCTGTGACGCAGACCGCGACCATTCCGCTCTGGTTTGGGGGATTGGTTGGGATGAAGCAGATGAACGTGTCCTACACCGCGAAGGCAGCCGTCGCGGGTGGGCAGAATGAACCCTGGAACATTGCTGTGATTGTGGACACGACCTCGTCGATGAACGATTCGGATAACGGCGCCCAATGCACTGGAACGCAAATTACTTGTGCGCTGCTTGGCGTGCAGGCGCTACTGAACGATCTGTATCCCTGCGGGCTGGGGCAAAATTGCACGACTAGCACGGCGTATGTGGATAGCGTAAGCCTGTTTGTGTTCCCAGCAGTGACCGGCTCGACAGCGTCGAAGGACACCAGTTGCCCAACCAGCAATCCGACGATCGTGGCCTACACCTTTCCCGACCCACCCTCGAATACAACGCTGCCAACGGCGGACACCTACCAGGTGACCAGTTTTGCGAACAACTACAAGACGGCGGACTCAGCGACGAACCTGAACCAGGCTGCGCCCATCGTGATCGCGGCAGGAGACTCAGGGCAAAGCAACTGCACCGGAATCCAGGCGCCAGGCGGCGAGGCGACATATTACGCGCAGGTAATCTACGCGGCGCAGACGGCGCTGCTGACGCAGCAGGCAGCGAATCCGGGATCGCAGAACGCGATTATCCTCCTGACCGATGGCGACGCGACAGCATGCGCATCGAACGCCAACACCACGGCTGGCGCGTGCAACACTAAAAGTGAACTCGTGGCGTCGGAAGGAACGCTGAACGGAACAGGAACAAAGACCAGCAACCCTTCAGGCTACCAGTCCTATGCGTACCCATCGGCTCTTGGCGAGTGCGGCCAGGCGGTGCTGGCGGCACAAGCAGCGGCCAATGGCGGGACGACGGTGTACACGATCGGTTACGGCTCGCCGACTTCGGGAGGTTGCCTGTCCGACAAGACCTACAGCACCTCGGTAGGGACCAATGGCGGGAACTGGGCTCCTGGCGACCAGCCTTGCCAGGCGTTAGCGGCGATGGCTTCGTCCGCGGTGAACTTCTACTCCGACGACGGCCAGGGTTGCCAGGCGACGGCTCCGACGAACCAAAACCTGACAAAGCTGACGGCGATCTTCCGCGCTATTGTAGACAATATGAGCTCGCCGCGGCTCATTCCCAATGGCACTACATAGAATGTGGGCTTGACTTCTTGCAGAGAATCCGGTAACAACGTCTGAGAAAACCGGGTAACGACGCGTCTCGATCGACCGAAGGGAGTTCCCCCCGTGCGTATTTCCTCGACGATTGTACTGGCAACGTGTGTTCTCTTGATTTCCGGCTGCTCCGGAGTGCCGGGAACATCGCCAAATCAGACGGCGGGCGGCTCCGTTCCCGGAGCTGCGCTGCACGGAATGGTGCATGGCGGTCAACAGCCGATTGTCGGGGCCCACGTGTACCTCTATGCGGCCAACACGACCGGCTACGGCAACGCGGCTGTTTCTCTGCTGCAAAGCGCCGGCGGCACCGTCTCTGACGGCCACGGCAACTACTATTACCCAACAGGATCCGGCGGCACATTCAGCATAACGGGCGACTTCACCTGCCCCAGTCCTGGGTCGCAGGTGTACCTCTATGCGGTGGGCGGCGATCCAGGATTGGGAGATGGAGCAAATTCGGCCATTGGCCTGATGGCGGCCCTCGGTACCTGCGGCTCGCTTTCGTCCGCGCCGTATGTGGTCATCAATGAGATTTCGACGATTGCCACGGCGTATGCGATCTCCGGCTTTGCGGTGGACTCAACGCATGTGTCGAGCTCGGGCTCCCCGCTGGCTACGGACACGGACGTGCCCAATGCATTCGCAACCGTGACGAACCTCGAATCTTTGGGCCGAGGTGTGGCGCTGCCCACAACGCCCAACGGCAACGGAACGGTGCCGCAAGCCACGATCGACACTCTGGCCGACATACTGGGCGCTTGCATCAACTCGGCAGGGCCGTCTTCCACGCCATGCACCATGCTCTTCAGCAACGCGATGAACGGAAATTCGCAGCCTGGGGAAACCGCGACGGCGGCGATCAACATCGCGCATAATCCTGGAGCGAATACGGCAACGCTTTACGGGCTGCTGCCGACCGATCTACCGTTCCAGCCGACGTTGCTGTTCCAGCCGAATGACTTCACAATCGCGATCACGTACAGTGGGGACGGCTTGGATGGAACCGGACTGGCCCCGCAAGGCGTCGCGATCGACGCGGCGGGCAATGTCTGGGTGCCGAACTTCACTTCCAGCAGCCTCAGTGAGTTCAATTCAAACGGAGTTCCCAAGACCGGCTCGCCCTTCTCCGCGGCCGGGCTCGACAATCCTACGAGCGTCGCAATTGATACATACGGGAGCGCGTGGGTTGCAAACTACAACGGAAACGACCTCAGCGAATTCAATGCGCAGGGGCAGAAAATCTCCGGCCCTCCGGGGTTCATCGGCGGTGGGCTGAATGAGCCGTATGGAATCGCCATCGACAACGTTGGCAATGCCTGGGCGGCGAACTTTGGCGGCAATAGCCTGAGCGAATTCGAATCCAACGCGTCGGGCGGCCTGGCTCTCTCAGGCAGCAGCGGATATGGATCCGCCGTGCTTGCCGAACCCGCCGGCATTGCGGCCGATATTAGCGGCGATGTTTGGACCGCGAATTACGGCGAGGCCGGGTCGCCCATCGCGGAAGCCGTTCCCAGTACCCTCGCTGGCCAGCCACCTACAGTGACTCTCTACAAGGGCGGCGGACTGAACGCTCCCTATGGCATCGCGATTGATGGTGCGGGCGATGTGTGGGCTGCAAACCGGGGCGGCGCCGGCAGCGTTAGCGAATTCTCCACGACAGGAACGACGCCAAAGGCGATCAGCGGGACGAGCGGATTTACCGGCGGCGGCCTCGACAATCCCTACGGCATCGCCATCGACGGCGCCGGCAACGTGTGGGCCGCCAACAACGGCGGCGACAGCGACAGCATCAGCGAGATCAGCAACGGTGGAGTTGCGGTCTCAGGCGCGAACGGATTCGTGAACCAGGGGATGTTCTCGCCGTATGGCATCGCTGTAGATGGATCCGGCAACGTATGGGTAGCGAGCCACGATGCCACCGGCCCGCTTACGGAGTTTGTCGGCGTTGCCGCGCCGGTGGTCACGCCGATTTCAGCGGGTACAACCTATCAGGAACTGGGAACCCGGCCCTAGTTTCGGACGAGTTGGATTTACGCTTTGAATCTTGATTAAGGATCCGCTTCCGGATTGAGGCTCCGCATCGGCCGCAGAATGCGGCCGATGGTTCGGAGAGAACTATTCAAGCTGCTCTGGAATAATCAAAAGCACTTCAACCTTGGCAGACTGGCCCTGCTGCGTGGCGGGACGGAACTGCCATTTCTCAAGCGCTGCGAGTACAAACTGAGCTTGAGGAAAGGCCTGCGGGAAGACGATGGAGAGGGTTTCGAAATGTCCCGATTGATTCACGTATCCATGGATCATGAGCGCGTCGGCGTCGATTGATCCGGGATCGAGATTAGGGCGCACGATGTTGTAGGGCCAGGGAGCTTCAAGAGTTGCGGTCGAGGCAGCTTGCGGGGCGTCAGCAGCGCGCGGAAGCGAATACTGCAAAACCCAACTTCGCGACAAGCCAACATGCAGGTAGACGGTATACGCCATTCTGCCATTCCATACGCCGGAGGTTTCGGGATACCGGTCCTGAATCGAGTTTCCGACGATGATGGCGTTGAAGTGGCCATCCTTCGGTACGGAAAGGGCTGTCGTCGATGGCTGAGCGCCGTCAAGGCTGTCTGGCCCATTTCCGGATTCGGGTTCAGGTGTTTCCCGGCTGCCGTTGGGAGCTACGCCGGGGCCGGAGATCTTGTACGCCAACCCTTGACCTGGGCCGGTGGTTTGATTGTTCAAATTGCCGCCTGGACCCGGGCTCGAACCTCCCTGACCTGGCTTGGCTGACGAGTTTGGACTACCGGGCGAGGCCTCTTTCCCGTCGGCCGCGAGAACTCCGGGGCCACGCACCACCACACTCTCATTCACCGGCGGCAGGGTCGCGGTTCCTTCCTTCATGCGCAGATTGGATAAAGAAAGGATCGTCGCCGGCGTGGGCCGCGTGATCGATTTCGAGGACATCGCTGGCGGGAGCTGGACCGGTTGCTGCGTTTGAACCCTGACCGGTGAGGTCGTAGACGCATTCACGATCGGGTGGGACGTGGGATGAAAGCTGGACGCAACGTTAACGTCGGCCAAAGTGAGCTCTTCATTGGGACGCTCGACAGAAGGCTGCACGTCGGATGAGGTGGGTTTTTGCGGGAGAGGCGGAGTGACTTTCTTGACCACCACCTTGCTGGGCGCCCAGATGGCGACCTGGGGCACGGGAATGGGCATAGGAAGCGTGATGGGCTTGGGGACATCGGGCTGGAGAAGTGTCTGCGGCCCTGGCGGAGCCGGCGCAACGTCGCGCAAAGCAGGGACACTGAGCGACGGCTTGCCTGCGGAGGCTGGAGCGCGGGCGCCTGGACTCGACGCAGGCTTCGGCAGTTTCGGCGGATAAAAGCGCGCCTGTTCGTCGGGCATATCCAAATCGAGTTCGCGAACGCGATAGTGGTCCGTCGAAATCCTGGCATAGGGCGGCTTGTACGCAATGCCGAACAAGATGAGAGCTAAAGCCACGACATGAAGAAGAGCGGAGGCCGCAACGGTGGTGGGGCGCGGGCCGTGATCGGAGCGCTCGTTGAAGATTGAAATCGTATAGGCGGACGTCATCAAAGGTTCGGCTCCCCCTTTGAGATTCTCTGGACGAGCGATGACTTTCGGGCCGCGCGCAGGGAAGGTTTTTTCTGGGGACCATCCCACTTTGGCACATGAAATCTGGCGCGGATATAACACGGAAGATGCAAGCGGGACCTCAGATAGCCGAGTAAAATCACGGTAAACTTAGCGAGGAACGGCCCTTGAAAACGAATGCGGCGCGAGCCGGATTGATCCGTTCCGGGAGCTCATGATTGCCTAATTCAGAATCGCTCATTGAGGCGTTTTCCCCCATAGCACTTTTGGTACCTCATCGAAAGATCTGAGAGATTCTGATGCGATTTGGAAGGCTTTCGAGGAATACACTGAAACCGCACTGCGAGCCGAACTCGATCAATATGAACGGAGTGGCACGATGTGCGCGGCATTTTCGGAAATGGGAATTGAATCTGGAACCCATTTTCAGCTACCCGGTCCCGACACGAGGGTGGATAACAAAGGGCTCCTGAATTCCGAAAGTCGCGGTTTAGAAGAAGTAGTTCAAGGTGGCCTTGCCGGACGCAGCGGGAAAAGCAAGGAATGAAGGGCGGAGTCGGCGAGAGCCGCCTCCATCGGAGCAGCAATGAATCGAAGACTCATGACGATCTTCCTCGTCGCAGCGGTGATTGCCGGCGGGTGCTGCTGGCTGGTGTATCGCCTTGTGAGCAAGGGGATGGCAGCGTCAAAGCCTGTGTCAACGACGCAGGTAATTGCGGCGGCGAAGGACATTCCGCTGGGCGCGGTGTTGACGACGGCGGACCTGACTACGATGACGTTGGGTGGCACGCCGCCCAAGGGCGCGATTCTGAAGCAGGAAGATGCGATTGGCCGGGGCGTGATCACGCAGATCTCACAGGGTGAGCCGATTCTAGACAGCCAGTTGGCCGGTATTGGTTCTGGCGGCGGGTTGGCGCCAACGATTCCGAAGGGTATGCGCGCATGCGCAGTTCGAGTGGATGAAGTGGTGGGTGTAGCCGGATTCGTGATTCCCGGCATGCGCGTGGATGTTCTGGTTTCAGGCAATCCGCCGGGCGAGGGGAACCAGGGCGTGGTGACAGAGACGATCCTGCAGGATATACAGGTTCTCTCCGCGGGCACCGACATTCAAAGAGACGCCGAAGGCAAACCACAGCAAGTGCAGGTGGTGAATCTGCTGGTGACACCGGAGCAGGCTCAACTGCTGAGCCTGGCAGCCAATTCGCTGAAGATTCAGCTGGTGCTGCGCAACCCGCTGGATACGCAGACGACCAAGGTTCCGGAGACGGCGATGAGCAATCTTTTCGGAACCCCGACCCCGCCGCCGGCACATGAGAAGGCTGCCAAGGGTCCGCACAAGCCCGAGGCGAAACCGTATTCGATGACCATCATCAACGGCAACCACACCACAGACGAGAAGTTTGGATCACCTGAGGGACAGCATTGAAACCGAAGGCAGGGGTAACCATCGTATCCTGGAGCGCGCTGGCCTTGGCATTGTTGTTCGCCGGACAAGCAGGGAGGGCTCAAAGCGCCCCAGCTCAGGCGGCGCCGGCTGCACAGCCGCCGGCAGCAGAATCTACCTATGAGGACTCGACGAACGAGCTCTCTGTGACGGTGGGAAAATCGGTGCTCGTCGATTGCGCACAGCCAATCCAGCGGGTTGCCATCGGACTTGGAGACATTGCGGAAGCCAGCGCGATCAGCCCCACGGAGATTATGGTGGACGGGAAAGCCGCGGGCGAAACGAGCCTGATCATCTGGGACATTCATGGCGGGCGGCAGTTTTTCAACGTGACGGTGAGACAGCAGCCGACAGTAACAGGCGATAGCCTGGATGCGATCCGGCGCGAGCTTAGAGCGGAACTGCCGGGCCAGTCGATCCGGGTGAGCTACAGCAACAACGCCATTTTCTTGCGCGGCACAGTGAACGATCTAACGAGCTCATCGCGCGCGATACAGATTGCGTCGGCGGCAGGGAAAGTGGTGAACCTGCTGGATGTGAATGTGCCGAAGGGCGATCCGCAAATTCTGCTTAAGGTGCGTTTCGCGAGCGTGGACCGCAACCGTGCGCGTCAATTGGGCATCAACCTTTTCAACCTTGGCCTGGGCAACGCCGTGGGTGGAGTGACCACCACGCAGTTTGCGCCGCCATCGATTTCGGGTTCCAGCTCTGGTAGCGGCGCGGTGACCGGAGTCGCTGGGTCGGCAGCGTTTTCAAATGAGTTCAATTTGCTTGCCTTCTTCCCCGGCCTGGGCGTGGGCGCGGACATTTCGGCGCTGGAGAGCAAGGGCGTGGTGCAGGTGCTGGCGGAGCCGAACCTGATGGCGACCGACGGCAAGGAAGCGAGCTTCCTTGCAGGCGGAGAATTCCCCTATCCGGTGGCGCAGGGCTCGAACGGCGGCGTATCAGTGAGCATTGAGTTCAAGGAGTATGGCATCCGGCTGAACTTTATTCCGACCATCACTCCTCGCGGAACCATCCGGCTGCAAGTGGCGCCGGAGGTGAGCGCCCTGGACTACACCAACGAAGTGGACATCTCGGGATTCGAGGTTCCGGGAATCACGTCGCGCAGGGTGAATACGGAAGTGGAGCTGGCCGACGGCGAGAGCTTTATGATCGGCGGCCTGATCGACAAGAGCACGAACGATACCTTCGAGAAGATTCCCTTTATCGGGGACATTCCGATCATCGGAAAGCTATTCCAATCGGAGCAGAAGACCAAGAACGACTCCGAGCTGATCGTGATTGTGACGCCGGAGATTGTGTCGCCGCTGCCGGTTGGCCAACCGCTGCCGGCCCTGCATTATCCTGAGCCGTTCATTCCGGCGAACTCGAATATCGAGATGCACGAGCCGGACGCGAAGACGGCGGCGAACACATTGCCTCCTGCCCCGGCATCGTTACCGGTGGAGACGCTGATCGAAAGCATGAAGCCGGAGAAGCCGTTGGTGATCGAGAGTGCGACGGGCGGATTCGGCACGGGTGGATCGTCCATTAACTCGGGCGCCGCGAGCACCGGCTCGGCGGGGGCGCCAGCTCCGCAGCAGTAAACCCAGGGGCAAGCGGATGAATCCGTTTGAGAGGTTCGCCAAGGGCGTGGTGGATTTTGTATCGCCGCCCGCCCAGGCGGGACCGCAGGGACCGCTGCAGGTCACAAACGTGACGCGCGGAACAGTGCTGGCGACGCGGCTTGAGGCCGCACACACAGGACCAAAACGCAGAAAAGGGTTGCTGGGCCGCGATGGCCTTGCGGCCGGCGAAGGATTGTGGATTGCGCCGTGCGAATCGGTGCACACGTTCTTCATGCGATTCCCCATCGACCTCGTTTACCTGGACCGCGAACGGAAGATCAAGAAGGCGCGCAGTGCAGTTGGGCCGTGGCGTTTGTCGGCGTGCCTGTCGGCGCACAGCATTCTGGAGCTGCCTGCCGGAACGATCGAGAAGACGCAGAGCGAGCGCGGAGACACGCTGGAGATTGAAGAAGTGGTAGAGCCGCAAGTCAGCGTGTCAGCAAGTTAGCAAGCCGCGCACGCATGACCAGGCTAACTGTGAGCGAGCGAAGTGAGCACCTTGTATAGGCTCGTTCACGCGCGAGGCGCATATGGCCTTTATGGCTGTCGCAGGTTTGCGGAACCAAACCGATACGCCGATTGAACTCAAGCGCGACAAGGGCCGATAGATCAGCAGATGTAACGGGTGGGGTGTCTGGGATGCCTCTGACCCACGCGACCCGGACGCCCCCATTTTTTGGCCGTGGGAAATGAGAACGGCGCGCGCCGAGGCACGGCGTGTTGTTCACAAAGTAACTGCCGAGTGGCCGACCATCCAACCGGAACGCAAAAGTCATGAATCGTTTGACCGCAATTTGCGCATTGTCCTGTTATCGTCAATCAGCATGGCCGAAAACGTATCACTAATTGAGCAGTTCGTGGCAACACTGAACGCACGCGGACTTGAATCACGATTCGATCGTGATGTTCCGCGGGAATTGCGAGAGAAGGAAGTTAATGGGGGCATGTTCGAGTGGAAGATTCGCCGCTCGGATGATCCGAACGCGTGGGTGGCTGAACTCGAAGGCAAGCTGCTGTTTCGCTTCCCTCCGTTGTATCGCGAACTGATTACGAGGTATCGGTTCGCGGAGTTCGAGGTTGGGCCAATCATGTTCCTGGCGAACACGGGCACTCCGGACTACTATGAGCTCGCCGACGTTATCTTTCGGGATAAGCACTTATATCCGACGCTGCTCGAAAAGGGCTTGATTCAGTTTGGCAAACAAGCGGGTGGCGGCTACGACCCGATCTGCTTCGACCTGACGCGGGCCGTTGGGACCGACGCACCCATAGTGCAGCTTGACCACGAAGGTGTACTCATCTACGAGCGGATTCGAGTATTGGACGAGATTGCGCCGACGTTCAAATGCTTTGTTGAACAGGTGATTGACGGTCGCTATTCAGCAGGATGATGTGCGCATCGTCGCCGGTCAATTATTGGCAACCGGCCATGGGGACGCGGACGGATTCTGTCTGTATCACCGGCTGACCGGACAGAACTCGAAAATGGAATATTGTCCGGATTGGCGACGACTCGACCGCAACCTGCGATTTGGCAATCGGCCCTCTCGAACTCCATCACTCGTCACTTCGGTCACCCTTCTTGAAAACGCAACGTAAGGACGCACACAGCTGCGCATTTCGAGCCTTGCCCTTCCTCGTTTTGGCGTAGTAAGCTCACGCGCAAGGCGTAGTAGCTCAGGAGGAAGAACGATGACCCAATTGAGGATTTGGCTACTCCTATGCACAGGACTTTGCGGAGTCGGACCGCACCTTCTTGGACAGAGCGGAGTCGGCAGCACCACGGCGCCAAAGCCCATCTACTACGTACTCCCGGCAATGACCGAGGTATATAGCATGGACGGGAAAGGTATTGTGAACGGAAAGGTCGAAACCGGCCGCTGGACGGTCACAACGATATTGGATTCCTCCGGTCGGTGGGCACAGATCAGGCAGTCTTCGGACGGTTCCACGCGCACATGGTCGAACGATTGGATCGCTGGATCGTTTACCTCTTGGAACTCAGGCGAACCGCGCGCGATTCGGCTCCATTTTCCAATGGCTCAGGTCGGGCGAAGTACCTGCTGGAAAACCAATGTCAGGAATCCCCTTCAGATCGGCGTGCAACCCAGCGTGGAGTGCATGGCATACGATCCGAAGAGTCCCCCACGCGGTCCCCAACAATATTGCCGAGAACCCTCCGACGGCCAAGTTGAGATTCTGCCCGACCCTCATGCTAAGGATCCGGTCACAGATGAAAGTCAATTTAATCGCTGCATCATCGGTTTGCCGGGCCCCCCTGAAACCGCTGAGAACCTGCACACAAAGGAGACAGTTTTCGGAACCATCTGGGGATGCTGGATGTCAAAGGTCACACTTGGGGCTAAGATCACCGAAGAGAAGTGGATCGACGAGCATGGAATCTTGGTAAGTGACGATCTTGATAATCGGCTTACTCGTTGGCACATGATCCAGACGCTGCTTAGCTTGAAATTCGATGCGCCGGACCCCACCCAATTCCAGCCGCCCAAGGACTACGAGGTAGAAGATCTGCAAATGGAAGAGGTTTCTTGCCCGCCTCCATCTAACCAATAGCTTCCAGAGTCTGGCGATAATCTTTCCAACCAATCGGCGGCGTCGGCAGGACCCAAGGCTCGAAGCTCTAACATAAGCTCGTTAGAATGCTAGGCTGTGCCAGGAACGAGAAACGGGCTTTGCGCCACGGTTGCGGCATTTCGGGTGGTTGACCGGCAATTCGGAAATAACCAGTTGATCAACAGCTGCGACGGGTGGCGTTTGCCTGATGCTGAGGGCTGTGCGTGTGCGCGGCGAAGCGTCCTGTCAAGCCCCCTCCCAGCCCCAAACCACCCTAACCCCCTGAAAACATTCGCAAAATTCTTCTCCCCAAGTTTGCCGATTAATTCACCGAAATCGGTAGCCTTGAAGAAGATGAAAGGGGATTCTTCATGGCATTCGCAATCATTACCTCCATCAACGCCGCCGCCGCGACTCAAACCTCTTCAGACGACTCCGGCAAAAAGGCCATCGGCATCTGCATGGAGGCCTGGACCAGCGCCCACGACGACCTGGCTGAGGACGAGGACTCGAAGGAATACGAGTGCGAGAAGGCCGGCAACAAGGCCTATCTCAAGGCCGTGCCTTCGCTCTCCGGCTATAAGAACATCTGCGACTTCATCGCCTGCATCAACTACGCCTCCATGACCGGCATCATCATCCACACAGATGCCGCGCACTACCTGGCCAACGCCAAGATCGCGTTGTCCACCATCTACCACAACCCAGACCATATCCACCAGCGCAACCGGGGCAAATCCGAAAAGAAGAAAAAGAAATAAGAAAATATTTGGGCTGCTTCGCTAAATATTCGCCACTTAACTCATTTAGAATCAATAAACCGCTCCTGGGAAAGTCGGAAATATGCACGCGAGAACGCCGAATTTATACCATGTAACCTGTTTAGAATCAACACGCAGACTGCACAAATGCATCGAGCGCGTTTTCACCCATTAACTCATTCATTTCATTACCTTTGTTGCTCAACATCGCCGCTCGTCAACCGCTCAGTGCCTGGCCGAGATTTGTGCGATCCCACCCTTCCGCAAAAAGCGCGGAAGGATGGGGCAACAGATTCAGAAGGATGGGGCAACGAATTCGGTGAGAGGACTTACGGCCCAGAGATTGGGGCGTGAAATGCCTTATGAGTCTGCAAACGCAAGCTCAGGAGCTGGTAATTCCGCGGGCATTTGAACGGGGAAGGAAATTGAGAAGCAACTACCATTTCTACCTGGGCGAGTGCTGCTCCGCATTTGGATCGAGCCGCCCAACCGGCTTACGATTCCATTCACGACCCAGAGACCAAGGCCCGTGCCTTGTTCTCCCTTGGTGGTAAAGAACGGCTCAAAGACGCGACTCCTATTTGCCGAGGGAATTCCGATACCATTATCCGCGATCGATAACCTGACGCCAGCGATTGGCGAATCTGCCCATTGCGATGACTGCTGAATGCGGACGAAGATGGTTCCTCCGCGGGGAACGGCATCAATCGCATTCAGGAGGAGAGCAGTCACCACCTGACGAATCTCGCCGGCAAAGCTTTTAATCTCCGGCACGGCGGATGAGTAACGCTTTTGCAAAGCAATTTCTTTCACTTTCATTCGATTGGCGACAATGCCGAGAACTGCCTCGACGGTTTCCTCGAGGCTGACCGGTCCTGGCGCGGAGTTTTCTCTGTAGAAACTGAGCGACTGACGCGTGAGGTGCGCAATTCTGCTGAGCTCCTCTTCCGCAGCCTTGGCGAGCGCCTGGTCTTCGGGGTCTAAATTCGGGGAATTTGCCAATATGGCGATGAGGTTAGTAACTGCCTGCAGTGGATTGTTGATTTCGTGCGCCATGGTTGCGGCCAGCCGCCCCGCTGCCGCAAGCTTCTCCGCCTTAACGAGAGCAGCATCCGCAAGCTTGCGTCCCGTAATATCCCGTGCGATTTTCGAAGCGCCCACAATTTGACCGTGAGAGTTGACGATGGGCGAGATGGTCAGCGAGACGTTGAGCGATCGTCCGTCTTTGTGGCGGCGAACGGATTCGTAATGGTCGACGTGCTCGCCGCGACGAATCTTTTCCAAAATGACAGCTTCTTCACCGATGCGATCCGGAGGAATGAGGATCGTAATGGGCTTGCCGATGACTTGTTGTGCTGTGTAGCCGAAGATCCGCTCGGCGCCGAAATTCCAAGATTTGATCACTCCGTTGAGATCTTTTGCGACGATGGCATCGTCTGAACCCTCGACGATCGCGGCCAGCCTGGCGGTGGCGATTTCGGGGTCGCTATCCAGCTGATCGCTCAGGGGGGCGGCGAGGGTCGAAGATTTGGCCGGCTCCAAAGGCGAAGAGAGTGTGGGCCCAGAGGGGCCCTTGCGCGGGGATCGTTTCGACGAATGAACAGGATGACTATAGCCGGATTGTCTCTCCATGCTGGGCTCGGTTGCGGAAATGACTTTGTCGATAATAGGAAGCTCCAGTGGCCATGATGCGTTGTAAAGCAGGAAATATCCGCGCTGAAGACGGGCCGGGAGAAAACCAGGTGGAGGCGACGCGCGTTGCGCCGCCGCCACGAGGTTCATCTAGTCAATTCAAGTTATCGCGTTCCGGTCTTCTTGCGGTCCCCTTGCTCCAGGTTCTGAACATCTTTCTTCACCGGGATGTGCTGGCCGGGCTGGTTCTTCTCTTCCACGTTCGGTTGTTCAGGATTGGGCTGCCCCGTGTGGACGAATGGGTCGTGCTGATCGGTTTGGCTTAGTTTTCCCATGGAATTCCCTCCGGGAGGGTTAGATGCGCTCTTTCAGAGATCAGTGGTCAGTGGACAGTGGAGAGTGGGCAGAGGATAGTACTGCGCCACTGTCCGCTGGAGAACCACAGCCGTTTTATTTGATCGGCGCGCAGAAGCAAAGACCGTTGCCGTCGGGATCGGTTACCGCGAATTCACGCAGGCCCCAGGTTTGATCGACAGGCGAGGTGTGGATGGGAGATTCAGGCCGTCGAGTCGTGTCGAGGCCGCGCGCGCGAAACGTCATGTAACGCTCATCGACGTCATCAACAAAGATTCGATTGACGGAGCCGAAGACGCCGTCACCGGCATGGCGTGAAAGCAGCAGTTCGGCGCCGTCCTTTGTGAGATGAGCCACTCCGTTGGCGAACTCGCGATCTTCTTCGCCGGGCCACTTGCGCACGAAGTCGAGCACACGGGTGTAGAAAAGCACGGAGCGCTCGAGGTCACTTGATTTGATGACAGGAACGATCTTCATGACAGCCTCTCTGCCGAGCCCGATGACGCCCGCTCAAATGGGGATGGGGATTGAGCGCTCCACTGCTTCCAGATGGCGAAGATGGCGAGGGCGATGGTGAGCGATGCGAAGGAGCGCGTGGCGAAAGGGTGCGCGATCAGGATGAAAGAGGCGAAGCGCATGACGAGCGACCACGCGAGAACGGTGGAAAGAAAGAGAGATGCCTGCCTGATGTCTTTCGATCCGACGGCGGCGGCGAAGGCGCCGAAGGCAAAGCCGGGGACGAGATCGATGACGTAGTGCTCGCCTGTCGAAAGCGTAGCGAGAAACGTGAGAGCGAGGAACGCAAAGGCGACGGCTTTCCAGAGTTTGCCCGGAGCAAAGAGGAGGAACAGGAAAGCTGTGCCGATATGGAGCGATGGAAATGCGTTGGGCATTCCAGCGAGGCGGATGGCGGCGGGCTCGACCGCAGGCGGATGGAGCCACTGCTTGCCGAAGGCGTAGATGGGACCGCAAGCGGGGAAGAGTGCATAGAGGAGCGGGCCGGTGACGAGCTCGGCGACGTATGCGAGAACGATGGATGCGCGCAGCTTGCGATAGCTGGTGACGAGAAACCAGACGATCATCATGGGAACCATCAGCTGGTAGACGATCGAGAGCGGAACGCGCATGAATCCCTGGAGCGGGCGCGCGATGGAAGCGGCCTGAATGCCGAGCGAGCGGTCGACGCAGAAGAGAATGTCGTCGAACTTCCAGGGAAAGAGGCCGCCTTCAGTGCTCATGAAGGTAGTGAGAAGAAATCCATAGAAGAGATTCAGGACCAGAGCAAAGACGAGCAGGGGGCGGGTCTTGTCTTTGGTATCCCGGAGCATCCAGATGGCGCAGAGGAAGAGGGCGATGATGCCCATGACCGGCGGACTTATGAGGATGTTCAGGATGCGCAAGTGCTTCTCCTGATGAAAGTGGTGTCTGAGAAGTTCATAACATGAATCGGTATCGCAACATGCAGGCCCCCGTTCGACTTCGATCGCTGACGCGATCTTCGCTCAGGGCAGGCTTTCGACTGCGTTTGGCCTAGGGACGGCCAAACTCCGCTCAGGATGACAGATATATGAAGGCGGGTCATGAGGCGGCGGGATTTTGAGTTATCTCCCCGGTCTCAAAGTCGAGACCGGGGGCACCCGACGGAAGTGCGGCGGTGCGGGCGGAGGCGCGCGCGAAGAGATACCAGATGAGCCACGCGGGCGCGACCCATATATAGAGAGCCGAGTGCAGGCCGAAGGGCGAGATGATCTGAATCTCGATCAGGACATAGATGAGCGCGAGAAGAGAGAGCATGGTCTGCGAGGCGTGGCGCGAGACGGCGTAGAGGACGGCGGGAAGAGCGAGGGATTGATCGAAGATCCATCCGAACGGGGCGACGAGAAGAGAGACGAGCATCAGCAGGCCGCCGTGCTCGAGCCAATCCCATGAATGGCGGCGCGGCCAGAAATATATGAGGGCCCAGATGCACCCGAGTGCGGCGGGAATGAAGGCGATCCACTCGGCGGAGGGGTTGATGCGGTCGCGCAGGAGATCGCCGATGCAGGGAGTGAATTCGCGGGTGATGACCGAGGTGCGCATGTAATACGCGTATTGGCTCCAAGCGGCTGGATCGATGAGCGAGGTGAGACCGGCGCCGAGCGCAAATGCGGTGAGAGATCCGGCGAGAATGCGATAGCTGTGCGAGACGAAGATCCAGATGAGCAGGACGAGAGCGAAAGGAAGAAACAGATGCGGCTTGAGGGTGCAGAGCCAAAGCGCTGCTCCGGCAGCAAAGGGGTGCGACTTGTAGAGGCGGAGAAAGAGGACGAGGCCGCAGAGGACGAGGATGGAAGTCTGGCCGAGGATGACGCAGAACAGGGCGGGAGGAAAACAGTAACCGAGCCATGCAAGATTACTAGGCGCGAGACCAAAAGAGCTCGACAAGACTCGCACCGACGCGACAAGGAGGCCGAGCATGAGCAGCGACCAGGGAAGGGCGGACGCTACCGGCGAGAAGTAGCCGAGCGGGTAGGCGAGCGGGAGGGCCCAGGGAGTGT
>CAZVYV010000010.1:0-26759 GCA_964630985.1 uncultured Occallatibacter sp. | reverse complement strand
GCTTGACTGAGTATTTGGATGGCCGGTTGAACGGACGCGAGATGCAGGAGATCGAGGCACACCTTCAGGAGTGCCGCGATTGTGCGCGAGAGTGGAAGTCGCTGCGCGAATTGCAGGCGTCATTGGCCGGCTTGGGGCCCATGCCGGAGCCTTCGGATCTGCAGTTGAGGATTCGTGTCGCCGTGAGCCAGGAACGCGCCCGCAACCGGCGCAGCTTCTTCACTGGTTGGGGTCTTGCGTGGAGAAACACCGTTGGGCCATTCCTGTTACAGGCAGGCGCCGGGTTCGCCAGTGCGGTCCTGCTGTTGGGAACCATTGTCGTGCTGGTAACTGTTTTCGCTCAGCCACAGGCGGCCCAGGCTACACCCGACGAGCCGCTGGGCGATGCAACTGCGCCTCGCCTGCTCTATTTCTCGAACGCTCAGGGCAACAATGAGGCCAGCGCCATCTCCAGCCCGGTAGTTGTTGAGGCCTATGTAAACGATCTCGGCGAGGTCTACGACTATCGCATCGTCTCCGGACCGACTGACGCCGTGACCCGCTCCCAGGTCGAGAATCTGCTCCTGTTCAGCCGCTTTGAACCCGCCCGCTTCTACGGGCAGCCCGTTCGCGGCCTCGCGGTGCTGTCGTTCTCTGGCGTTTCCGTGCGCGGATAAAAGCAACCTTGGCGATTTGCGCCTGGCTTTCCGCTTTCTCCAGGGGGAGGGAAATCTGTGTCTTCTCTTGGACCCAATGCCGGTGTAGCCGCCACTCCTGATCTCAGTGCGAAATCCCAGAAGCTAAAGCTTAGAGCCGAAAACTGGGACGTTTGACCCTGCCCTTGCGTCTAAATAGACTTGCATGCAGGGTCTCCTCATGATTCGTCGATCGCATTTTTTCGCATTTATATCCGGCGCGATTTTCTGCCTGTTGGCCGGATGGGCTTCCTCGCATGCTCAGGCTCAATCATCGAGCAGCTCTTCCTCCTCAAGCCCAGCTTCGTCCTCACAGATGTACGCGCGCGAAAAAGCGCCTTCGCTTATCGATCCAGCGGGGCCAACCATCTCTCTCATCCCTTCCGAACAAGTGTTCATCATGGCTGCGGCGTTGAACGTCTGCGGTTACGATGAGGGCCTTGAAAATAGTGAGCCCATCCGCAAGCATGTCCGGGATGAGATCAACCTGGCGCTTGCTCAAAGCGAGGATGCCCGTACCAAACGTGACGCGCTTTGCCTGTATATCGCCCAGCACCGGATGACCGGTTCGGAGCGCGACATCTCCCAGTACATCTCGTTGTCGCTTTATCTGACGCCTCCACCCGAACTTGAAGTCACGGCGGACTTGACGGAGATGCCGCCTGATTCCACTCAGGTGGTTGAGGTCCTCCCCGCGCTCCGTGCGTTTGCAGCAGCGGTGGATCTCAACGGTATTTGGCTCACTTCGCATCACGTCTACGACGACGAGATTGACAAGCTTCACGATCCCATCTCGAAGATGATTGTCAACGCCAACCTTTATCTCAAGATGCCGGCCTCCACCTACGACGGTCGCAGGTTCATCGTGGTGATCGAGCCGCAACTCTCGCCGGCCATGGTGAACGCGCGCATCTACGGCACCGACTATGTGGTCGTGGTTTCCCCGGTCGATGGCAAGGTACCCATGATCGACGTGCGTCACACGTACCTGCATTACGTCATCGATCCTCTGTTATACGAGCGGTCCAACGCCATTGATCGCGAGCAGCCGATTCTCAAGGAGATCCGCGATGCGCCCCTTGATTTCCGCTTCCGCTCCGATACCGTCTCGTTGACCATCGAGTGCTTGATCAAGGCCATTGAAGCGCGCACCATGGATACCGGAATCCCCGAGTACGTGATTCCATCAAACGTAGACCGTTCGCAATTGCCGCGATACGAGCATGAGCGCGAACTCTACCTGCAGAAAGTGGATGCGGCGAAGGCGGCTGCCGTCGAGCATGATATGCGGCAGGGATATGTGCTTACGCAATACTTTTATGAGCAGCTCCTGGCGTTTGAAAAGGATCCTGCCGGCTTGAAAGATACCATCGGCGAAATGGTCTACGGCATGGACGTGGATCAGCAGGTGCATCGTGCGCGCCAGACTGAATTCGACAAGGAGGGGGACGAAGATGTCTTGCAGCACAGCAAGCCGCGCCCACTGACAGGACTCGATCTTGCCGAGGCAAAACTGGCCAGCGGAGATGTTCCCGCGGCCTCCGCCATGGCGCAAAAGGTGCTGGCTCAACAAACCGACACGATCCAGTCGACCGCCGATGCGGCTCGCGCCCACTTCATCATGGCCCGCGTGGATTTGCTGACCGGCCATCCTGACGCGGCAATCGACGACTTCCAGAAGACCCTCGCGACGAGCAAGGAGCAGCGATTGCTTTCCTGGTCGCACATCTACCTTGGCCGGATGCTCGACCTGGAGTGCAAGCGTGACGAAGCCCTGGCCGAGTATAAGGAAGCGCTGGCTGCTCGCGACGGCCAGGTCGATACACGCCTGGCCGCGGAACGCGGCATCAAGTCGGCCTACGTGCAACGCGGCCATGAGCACGACTGTGAGGACGAATCAGGGGACGATGCCCCCGGCACCGCGCCCCAGCAATCTGCGCCTCGAGCGCCAACCTCAGCTGGGAACCCTGGCGCTGCGGCAACCGTAAAGCCTGAACCACAGGCGCAGGACGGGGCGCCTAAGCCGCAGTAACCCTCAACGGGCGGCCCTCGCGATTTCCAGAGTCTCATGGATTGCACTGAACTTCTCGAGTCTCGCGCTTCATTCTCGCCCCCGCGAACGACGCGCCCAATGAATCTAAGGCAGTAAGCAACGGTAGGCAGCGAGGCAGGAGTGAAGTCGGATCTGAAAGAACTTGAAGCCGCGCTGGGGCACGAATTCTCAAGCCCGGAGCTGCTGGTGCGTGCACTCACCCACCGTTCTCTTGCCCATCAGCTTGCCCAAGCGAACGTGGGCAAGAAATCTGAGCCGGCTGACAACGAGCGCCTGGAATATTTAGGTGATGCGGTTTTGGGGCTCGTCGTAGCGGAGGCGCTGTTCACTCTGCATCCGGAGTGGCGTGAAGGCGAACTGACCCGCATTCGCTCCGGTTTGGTTAGCCGCCAACACATGGCACAAGTGGCCGAGGCGATTGGCTTGGGCAGCCATTTACGTCTGAGCCGCGGTGAGGAAAGCAGCGGCCTGCGTCGCAGGGCCACCGTGCTTTCGAATACCATGGAAGCTGTGATGGGCGCGTTGTTTCTTGATGGAGGCCTTGAGCCCGTGCGGTTCTTCGTCCGCGGCAGAGTCATGGGCGAAGCGGCTGATCGTCTGGCCCTCGAATTGCGCGCCGGACAGGCATTGGGAAATTACAAGTCCGCGCTCCAGGAGCGCTTGCAGGCGGAACGCGCCGGAGCGCCGGTCTATCGGGTGAAGAGCGAGAGCGGTCCTGATCATCACAAACGTTTTCTGGTCGAAGTGCGGATGAAGGGAGAAGAAGGCCAGAAAGGGAAGCCGCTGGCTCGCGGCATGGGGCGCACCAAAAAACATGCTGAACAGGATGCAGCACGACGGGCGCTCAGCCTGTTAGGGAATGAAGTCGGTCGCGACGAATCCCACGACCCACCGATCCTCGATGCTGATATTCAGGCTGGCTCTAAGGACGAGGAGAAACGCGCGCGATGAGCACTTCCGTTCAGACCCCTGGTCCGTTTCTGCAACGGTGGGCGCATGCGCACCCCCATCTGCCGACCTTATCGCAGGCGCTGGCTTCGCTGTTGCAAACCGTTGTCATAGCCTTGTTCGTGCTTACGTTCCTGCTGCAACCCTTTCTCATTCCCTCTGAAAGCATGGAGCGCACGCTGCTGGTCGGGGATTTTCTGCTTTTCAATAAACAGATCTATGCGCCCTCTGGTCGCATCAGTGGTTGGCTTCTGCCCTATCGGCCCGTTCAGCGTGGCGACATCATCGTTTTCCATCACCCTGAGCCGCCCATGCTCATCAAGAGAGTGGTAGGCATTCCCGGCGACAGGCTGCGTGTCTCCGGCGGCCGTGTCATCTTGAACGGCGTGATGCTCGATGAGCCATATGTGGCCCTCGATCTTGCGCCGCCCAATCCCGCGATCGACAATTTTCCCGCCACGATCTACACCGACCCGGAGATCGACACTGAGTGGTGGCGTCAGATGCAAGATCTCACCCGCAATGGTGAGCTAGTGGTGCCCCCGGGCGCGTACTTCGTCCTCGGCGATAATCGCAATAACAGCAAAGACTCACGCTTCTGGGGTTTTGTACCAGCTTCGGCCATCGTCGCCCGTCCACTGGTGATCTATTTTTCGCTTTCGCGCCCCTCCTCCACCGGCGTGCAGCAATTCGCTCAGCTCAGTCCCCAACCGGGCCTGAATGATAGACTCGGACACGAACCGGATCTCGCCGAACGTCTTGCGGGATTTGCCCGCTGGCGACGCATCTTCCACGTTGTGCGTTGATTCGGTCCTGCAATATGGTCACGACTCTGGAGCATTTCCGCAAAGAGCAGCAGAATGACGAAAAATAGGACGCGAAGCCCCAAAGAGCCTCCCCAGAAACGTCCGGAACCGGCTCCTGAGCCCGCCAAGGTTGAAGAAACACCGTTTGAAGCCGTGGCCAGCATTTGCTCGGTGCTGGTGGTCGGGCTGTTCATCCTCACATTCATCGCGCAGAACTTCGTCATCCCATCGGGATCGATGGAAAAGACGCTCCTCGTTGGCGATCACCTGGTCGTTGACCGCATCACTCTGGCTCCGCCCGCGAAATGGATGCCGCTGGTCCACTACCGCGAGCCGCGAAACGGCGACATCGTTGTCTTCATCAAGCCGGTCTTCCAACCTGGCCTCGATCCGCTGGATGCTGATGGAAAGCCGCAATACATCTTTCTCGTCAAGCGCCTCATCGGCGTGCCCGGCGACCACATCCATCTGCACGACGGCATCGTGATCCTGAATGGGGTGGCGCAACCCCAGCCCAATGCTCAACCGACTACGGCCGATAATTTCCAGGAGTTTCTCGACGAGTTTCCTTCCGTACCGCCCTACCCGCAGCCGGGCGGCGCCACGGAAAGTTGGGCCGTCGATTTTCCCAATCATGTTGTCGATGGCGATCTCGTTGTCCCGCCCGGCATGTATTTCATGATGGGCGATAATCGCCATGACAGCCTCGATTCGCGTTTTTGGGGATTTGTGCCGCGGCAAAATATTGTAGGCCGCACGCTGTTCAACTACTGGTCGTTCGTTACGCCCGATTCCGTCTACGACCAGACTGGAATTGGCCCGAGCGTGGCCTGGATGGGCCACGTGGTGCTGCACTTCTTCACGGATACGCGCTGGAGCCGCACATTCCACTTGACGCGTTGAGCCAAGCAGCTTCTAGCCCTGGCGCAGGGCCTGAAGCCAGCAGCTAAAATTCAAATTGACAATGACAAACAGTGCCGGCGGCAACGAACGATTGCGTCGCTGGTTGCGGATAGCCCTCGCAGCCATTGCGGTCGTGGTGCTTGTGCTCGTGGTGCCTCCGCTCATCAGCGTCAGCGCGTACAAGAATCAGATCACGCAGCTTATCTCGCGGTCGCTGAGAAGACCGGTGCGCCTCTCGTCGGTTCAGGCGCACATTTTGCCTTGGCCGGGCTTCGATATCTCCGATTTGAGCGTTGCCGAAGATCCGGCCTACGGCGCCGAACCTGTACTCCATGCCAATAAAGTCACCGCTTCGATCCGGCTGTTGGCGCTCTTTCGTGGACGCGTCGAGATTGGCAAGATCAGCGTAGACGAAGCCAGTCTGAACCTGGTGCGAGCGGGGCCAGGCCAATGGAACCTCGACTCGATCTTTCGAACCGCCGTCGCGCAGACTGCTTCGACACCGAGCGCGCGCCCGGCCGCGCCGCTCCCGTATCTTGAGGCCACTGACTCCCGCATCAACTTCAAGAACGGAGCGGAGAAACTGCCGTTTTCGCTGGTCAACGCCGATCTCTCGCTATGGCAAGAGAATTCCGGCGAGTGGCGCATCCGCCTTCGTGGCCAACCAGCACGTACCGACGTTAGCTTGCACCTTGAGGAGACTGGTGTGGTGCGCATGGAAGCCAGTATCCGGCGCGCTGCGGCGCTCCGCCAAATGCCCCTTCATCTGGATCTCGAATGGCAGGAAGCTCAACTTGGCCAGCTCGCCCGCCTCGTCACAGGATCCGATCCCGGATGGCGCGGCGACCTCACTGGCGAGTTGCACCTCGACGGCACCGCCGATGCTGCGCAGATTGCCACGCGGCTTCGGGCTTCCGGCGTGCATCGCGCCGAGTTCACCCCGGTTGCGCCCTTGGACTTCGACGCTCGATGCGGCCTTGTCTATCACTATGCCGAGCGAAGTATAGAAAATCTGGCCTGCGATTCACCCCTCGGCGACGGCCGTGTGCGCGTCACAGGAGAAAAGGCGGACCAGGATTCCTCGCCGCGCTTTTCAATCGAGCTCGATCGCATTCCCGTTACTGCCGGACTCGATGCGCTGCGCACCTTCCGCAGCGACCTCGCGCCGGATCTTGAGGCCAGAGGCACCGTAAGTGGAAAGATCGTTTACGATGTTCGCGCTCAGGCAAAAACCCCTACAGCTCCGCCAAGACCGGCAGCGAAGCTGGAACGGAACCGCGATGCGAAAGCCCGCACCGAGGAAGTCGGCCCGCTCACAGGCAGCTTGACGGTCGAAGACCTTATCCTGAGCGGCGACGGTCTTAGCAAGCCTATTCAGGCGCCGAAATTCACGCTGGAGCCGGTGGATGCCGAAACTGCGACACCTGAGCCACTGGCTCAAGCAAGTGGAACAGAAACGGAGATCCCGGCCCAGGTTCTGGCAGGCTCCGTCGCCGTACCTGCGGGCGGAGCCATTCCACTCATCTTGAATCTGCGTTTTTCACTCTCTGGCTACCAGGTTGCGGCCCGCGGCGAGGCAAGTTTCGCTCGTGCCAGAGAACTCGCCCGGGTAACGGGCATTCCGGGAACGGATGCCCTTGCCGCCTTTGCTGGAGAACCCATCGCAGTGGATCTGGTTGCGGATGGGCCTTGGATGCCGACTGAGGAGATCGCATCCGAGAGTGCTATACCCGCCGATCTTGCATCGGAGAACCCCGCGGAGTCTTCGCCTGCGAATTCCCCTGACGAATCACTCAAAACTGGCGGTGGCGACACCCTTGCTGGAACAGTCACCGTGCACAATGCCAATTGGCAGGCCGGTTATTTGGCAGGTCACGTTGTCATCAATGCGGCGACGCTTCACATCGCAAACCGCGATCTTCGTTGGGATCCGGTGGAGTTTACATACGGCCCCCTGAAAGGAACAGCGAGCCTCACGCTCCCATCCGCCTGCGAGCCGCAACAAGCTCCGCAACAACCATGCCGGGCCCAGTTCCAGATGCACTTTGCCGATCTGGACGCATCCGCATTCGAAAGCGCGCTGCTTGGTGCGCGCGAAAAAGGCACCCTCCTCTCTAACCTCATTGACCGCTTCCATCCCTCGTCAGCTCCGTTCTGGCCGCAGCTTGAGGGAACTGTAACCGCCGATTCTCTGATTCTTGGACCGGTCACACTGCAGAATGTCGCGGCATCTTTGCGCATTGTGCCCGCTGGCGCTCAGATCACCGGCTTCGATGCCGCACTGTTCGGCGGCACGGTGCATCTCGCCGGAACGCTCACGAAGCCTGCCAGTGATCGAGACAAACCGGACTACACGCTTGCGGGTGATTTTCAAAAACTCAACGTCGCGGATGTGGGCCGCCTACTCGGTCTGCGCTGGGCGGGAGGATCCCTGCGGGGCAATGGCACCCTTGAATTGTCGGGCTACACTGCTGCGGATTTGACTTCATCGGCCAAAGGCGATTTGCATTTCGAGTGCGGGCAAGGAAGCATTTCAAACGCAAAATCCGCCATCGCTGGCAGCGCAATCAAGTCTGAACCGATTCCTGCTTCCTTGGCTCGCTTCGACCGCTGGACCGCCGACTCCACCATCGCGGATGGTGCCCTTCAGCTTGGTCAGAACCAATTATCCGATCGCGCCCGTAAACACTCCGTCGAAGCCAGCGTCACCTTCAGCGATCCGCCCCAGATCACCTTTCCGCCTCCAAAGCCGGCGCGCCCCGAGAAACACAAGTAGGTCGATCTAAGATCGACTGATGGCCCCTTCTTCCCCCGTCCGGATCCTTTGCAAAGCGATTCTCTTCGATATGGACGGGATTCTTATTTCGTCCATCGGCTCAGTTGAGCGCAGTTGGACCCAATGGGCTATTCTTCGCGGCGTCGATCCCGCGCTGGCGCGAGTGACTGCGCACGGACGCAGAGCTGTGGAGACCATCGCCAAACTTCGCCCCGACCTCGACAGCAACGCGGAATTGACAGTGATTGAAGACCTTGAAATCGCTGACAATGAAGGGCTGACCATTCTGCCCGGTGTGCTCGAACTGCTCGCAGCGCTGCCCGCGAATCGATGGACGGTCGTCACCAGCGCCACTGAGCGGCTGACGAGGATTCGCTTGGCCGCCGGAGGCATCCCCGTGCCGGAAAAACTGGTGACTGCGGACCAGGTAACCCGCGGCAAGCCCCATCCAGAGCCGTTCTTGGCCGGCGCTGAATTGCTCGGTGTTGCGCCAAAGGAATGTGTAGTATTCGAAGACTCGTCTTCGGGAGCCGAGGCTGGCCGTGCAGCAGGCTGCACCGTAGTGGCGACCACCTTTTCCCATTCGGCTGCGTCACTCAATGCGGCGCACTACCTGGTGCGAGACCTGACGGGAATTCGCGTTGAGAACCTCGGCGATCAGATCGTGTTAGACCTGACACCGCTGGCCAAACCGGAATCGAAAAGCTGAAACCCGAAACCTGTTTTATTCGTTTGCTTCGATCTTCCGCCCATGCGGGTCCTGGATGGGACGCGTGTTCATCTTGAAGAGAGCGACAAACGTGCGCATCTGGTCGCGGCTGATGCTCAAGTCTTCTTCGAAGACAAACCAGCGCACACCCTCCGTGCATGGCGGAGTAAGCTCCGATCCCTGATAGATCCAATAGCCGCGATCTACCGGCAAAAGCCCTCCTGCGCTGACCATTTCGGAGACCTTTGTGCTCGTGCCCGGCTTGGTTGGCAAGTTCTCCCAAAGCGTTGCAAGCAATGCGTTCGGGAAGCTCCGGTCCTGGTTGAGGCGAACGGCCACGATCGCCGTCTTGCCGTCGTCGCTGCGATACACCATGTCCACTTCCATATCGCTGAGCTTGCCTTTCACCGGGTGCTCGCTGGGGTGATGAAAGTCGAGCTCCGTAAGGTGGTAGCGCACTCCATTGGCCACCATGACGCTTCCTGGATCAACATGCGCAACAATGCCGTGTCCCGTGTTTTCAAGGGTCATGGGTCCAGCAATGAAGTGGAACTCGAGCGGCGTCAGCGATTTGTTCAGGCGCGCGCCGTGGATGTCGATGGGCGACTGCTCATGGCCTTTCGAGCAGGTTTCGTACGCCGGGTCGAGCTTGCCCCACACCAGCGGACCGGTTTTCCCTTCGTAAGTCCAGTTCGCTCCGCTTTGTGCCGCGCAGAAGCTGGTAAAGCCAAACACGAAAACAACAGGGACAAAAAGACGCATGGGTTTCTCCGCTAAGAAAGGACGTTCTAGCGCCCCGAAGAATTCTAAGCTATCAATGCGGCAACGGAAAAAACAATGGGACCCGCGAGCAGCGGATCCCATCGTTAAGTGAATCGAAGCGACCGAATTCAGCGCGCCTTGGCCGTCGCGGCCAATCCAGCTTGTTCGGCCAATTGAGCGGCCTTGCCGGTGGCTTCCCATGTGAATTCGGGTTCGGTGCGGCCGAAGTGGCCATATGCCGCAGTCTTTTGATAGATCGGCCGGCGCAGATTCAGGTGCTCAATGATGGCTTTCGGCGTCAACGAGAAGTTCTTCCGGATTAACTCGGTGAGCTTCGCCTCGCTCAGCTTGCCGGTGCCGAAGGTCTGCACCAGAACGCTCACGGGCTCGGCCACGCCAATCGCGTAAGCCAGTTGAACTTCAGCCCGGCTGGCTAACCCGGCAGCGACAATATTCTTCGCGATATACCGTGCCATATATGCAGCCGACCGATCGACTTTGGTCGGATCCTTGCCGCTGAAAGCGCCGCCGCCGTGGCGTCCCATCCCGCCGTAGGTGTCCACAATAATTTTGCGTCCGGTCAGTCCTGTGTCGCCCATCGGGCCGCCAATCACAAATCGCCCGGTCGGATTGATGTGGTACTTGGTGTGCTCGTCGAGCCACTTCGCCGGCAGAACTGCCTGAATCACTTGCTTCAGGATATCGGAATGCAGCTCGTCATTACTCACCGATTCGGAGTGCTGGCTGCTGATCACAACGGCATCGATCCGCGCCGGCTTTCCGTCTTCTCCATATTCCACGGTCACCTGGCTCTTGCCATCGGGGCGAAGATACGGCAGCTTGCCGTTCTTGCGCACGGCGCTTAATTGCCGGCAGAGTTTGTGCGCCAGCGAGATGGCTGCCGGCATCAGCTCCGGGGTCTCATCGGAGGCATAGCCGAACATCATGCCCTGGTCGCCGGCGCCGCCGGTGTCGACTCCCTGTGCGATATCGCCAGACTGCTTGTTAATGCTCGAGATCACCGCGCAAGTATTGGAATCGAAGCCATAGAGGGCGTTGTCGTACCCGATGGAAGCAATCACCCCGCGGACCAGGTTTTGGAAATCGACGTAGGCCTTGGTTGTGATTTCGCCGGCGATGACGACGAGGCCAGTCGCCGTCAGGGTTTCCGCCGCCACGCGGCTGTAAGGATCCTGCTCCAGGCAGGCATCGAGAATGGCGTCGGAGACCTGGTCGGCAATTTTGTCCGGGTGGCCTTCGGTAACGGATTCAGAGGTAAACAAGAAACGGTCGCTCAACTTCGAAGCTCCTTCTCATAACGGGATTCAACGTTTCGGCCGGCACGGCCACCTGCTTCGTCATGAACTGCTCGAGTCACGGCTAAGACCCTTATCGATCCGGTAGGTTTCCGCGCCCCATCGACTCGGAACGGCTGCACGCGCAGGTTCAGGCCGGATGCTGCATCTTCCTATGGTAATTGTGACGGGCGGCTGGGGGCAAAGGCATACAGCGTACGGCAAGCAATGAGCCTCCAACTGCGGATTGGAGCCCCCGAACCGGGAGCCCGCCTCTTAAATCATTGAGAAAAAACGGCTCACGAAACCTCGAGTCGAGGAAAGGGCGCTGCGAAATCCGAGGGATACCCCGTGAATTGGGAGGAACGATCGCCACCAGCCTACGCGCACGCCATAGTAGCGCACCGTAAGGAACGCAGCCCCGGCCACCGCCAACAGGAGGATGATCGCGCCAATCCAGCGCAAACGGACCTCAACGGCTTCTCGGCGCAACAACCGCGCCTTCCCAACGTTTGAAGCGAACGTCGACCAGCCGCTGTCTTCGTCCGTTATCTGCCCGGTAGTGTTGTAGGCCTGAAGAAAGCGCTCAGTCCAGTCTTGCGGATCGAGACCGATGGCGCCGGCGTATCCGCGGACGATCCCTTTGCTCAGAATGCCACCCGGAAGCTGGCGAAACTTCTCCTGCTCCAGCGCAATCAGATGACGTTGGCTGATCTTGGTGACCGCCGAAATGTCTTCCAGCGCAAAGCCGCGTGCTAAACGTTCCTTGCGCAGGTCTTCTCCAAAACTTCCCATCGGCGACCAAGCGTGGGTCAAAGACCCAAGCGGGAATTTCATCTTCACGATAAACCGGGATTTCCCCTCGGTCAAAACCTATCCTTGCCAAAGCCCTCTATTTTTGCGGGTTTGAATACACTTTTGTAATAGTGCCCCGCTCATTAAGTCCCCGCAGCGCTGTTCAGTTCCGTTCGCTCGAGGCTGTTACCCTGATGACGAGGGTTCACGGCTACGAGGTTCCTGCCGGGTTCACGCAAGAACATGAATAAGCTCATCTTCGCCAACCTTTTGCATCGCCCCTTGCGCTCCGTCATCAGCGTCCTGGCCGTGGCCATCGAAGTCGTCATGATTCTGTCGGTGGTGGGCATTTTCAATGGCATGCTCAATGACCAAAAGGACCGAACCAACGGCATTGGCGCCGACCTCATCCTGCGTCCCAGCAACGCCAGCATTATGAACGGCATCAGCGGCGCACCGATTCCGGTCAAGGACATTGAAGTGATCCGGCGATTGCCTCATGTGGCCGTGGCCGCGCCGGTCATTACGCAGTTCCGCACCGCCGCCGAAGACTTCGGCGTGGTTTATGGCGTGGATTATCCCTCCTTCAACGCTCTGCGCCCCTTCGTCTTTGTTTCCGGCGCGCCCTTCACAGGGCCGAACGACGTGATTGTTGACGACGTATTTGCCAGCGGTCTCAACCCCTCAACCGGCAAGCGCTACGCAGTGGGCGACACAATCACGACCATGGATCATCCCTTCCGCATCTGCGGCATTGTTGAGGCGGGCAAAGGCGGCCGCAAAATGATTCCCATCGACACGATGGGCGATTTGATGGGGGCCTCAGGTCGGGCATCGTTGTTCTACCTCAAAAGCGACGATCCAGCGAATGAGCAGACAATTATTCAGGAGATTCACGCGACGCGCGGCCTTGAGGGTTTTCCCGTACAGACCATGGAGGAATGGCTCTCGCAAATGACGCCCGAAAAGCTTCCCGGCTTCAACCAGGCGTTGGGAATCGTTACTGGCATCGCGGTCATCATCGGTTTCCTGGTGATCTTCCAATCCATGTACACCGCCGTGCTTGAGCGAACTCGCGAAATTGGCATCCTCAAGTCGATGGGCGCCTCCAAAGCCATCATCGTCAGCGTCGTGCTCCGCGAATGTGCTGTGCTGGCCGTCGTCGGTGTTGTCGTGGGCGTCGCGGGAACTTACGGTGTCCGTCTGTTGCTGTACCATCTCTTCCCCACGCAACACTTCGAGATCACGGCTTTTTGGCTGCTCCAGGGAGCAGCGATTGCTTTCGTGGGGTCCATCTGCGGCGCGCTTTATCCCGCCTGGATGGCCGCCCGCAAAGATCCCATCGACGCGCTGGCGTACGAATAGAACACCGCAAAACGGATCCGAGATGAACAGCCACGCGACGCAACTGATCTCACTCGACGCCATCCGCGCCGCTGCTCTGCGCATTGCGCCGATCGCGATGAAGACGCCGCTGGTGCGTGCGGCATTTCCCGGTTTGTCTGGCCACGGCACTGGCAGGGAGATCTGGCTCAAGGCCGAAAGTCTCCAGCCGATCGGTGCTTTCAAAATCCGTGGCGCCTCAAACAAGATTCTCCAGCTCACGCCCAGCGAAATCGCGCGCGGGGTCATCACCTATTCAAGCGGGAACCATGCTCAGGGAGTGGCCTATGCGGCGCGTGCAGTGGGCGCGAAGGCGGTGATTGTCATGCCGTCGAATGCGCCGGCGATCAAGCGCGCGGCGACACTGGCCCTCGGCGCAGAGGTCGTAGATGTTGGTCTGGCTTCGAGCGAACGCCTGGCCGTGGCCGAGGAGCTCGTTCAAAAACACGGCTATGTCGTGATCCCACCCTATGACGACGAGCAGATCATTGCAGGACAGGGAACTTGCGGGTTGGAGATTATGCAAGAGCTGCCGGACGTGGACCTCGTCCTCTCGCCAGTTTCGGGTGGCGGCTTGCTCAGTGGAGTTGCTGCCGCTGTAAAGCAAATCAACCCCAAAGCCAAAGTTTTTGGCATTGAACCCGAGCTGGCGGGCGACACCGCGGAGAGTTTCTCCGCCGGAAAAATCGTCACCTGGCCCGCGGAACTCACCAGCCGCACCATTGCAGACGGTTTGCGCACGCAGAGCGTCGGTGTTCGCAATTTCGCTCATATTCGGGCCTTTGTGGATGGCATCATTACGGTAACGGAGGCCGAAATTCGAGCGGCCATGCGTGCCGTCGTCGCCGCGACGCGATTGGTTCCCGAGCCCAGCGGCGCCGTCGCGACTGCCGCGCTGCTCTTTCATGCGGGCCAACTGCCCAACTATCGCAAAGCCGTGGCCGTGGTCAGCGGCGGCAACGTCGATCCCGTGATGCTGGCTGAAGTGCTCACGGAAGCTGGTTCATAGCGTCGTTCAACTATGATTTTGCATACGATGAACATACGGATTCGCGTGCTTTCTAGTTTCTTGGTTGGGGCTGCGCTCGGCTGCTCCATTTCGCTCGCGCACGCCGACAAAAAGCCGCAGCAGGATGTGAAACCCATGGCCGGCCCCCGCGCTACGGCCCTGCGGGTCACTTGGGTGTACATCTCGCCCGACACAGGCTCAGAGAAAGTCACGAAGGTGCAAATCGGGCGCGAAATGGTGGTCGTCGAAAAGAGCGGCACCTGGGTGAAGGTCTTCGTCAATACTGACATCGAAGAACAACACAGCGAGCGCGATACGCCGATGGTCGGCGAAGACCAGACGCCTCCGCCGATCACCGGGTGGATGGAAGCCAAGGGAATCGTCGAAGACACTACCCCTAATGGCGATCAGATTCTGATCGGCGCAGCCGCCAACCAGGAGGCCCTGGCCTCGAACCCTCGCGGGCCGGCCAACGCCGCAGAGAGCGCCCGTTTGCTCTATCGCCGCGTTGTTGAGATGTTCCCCAACTCGTCTCTCACTCCGGAGGCGGCGTGGCGCGCCGCCGACATCCAATGGCAGGTAGAGAAAGCCGACACATCAACGTTACCTTCGGCAAAAGAGCGGGATCCGGTGTATCGCCAAACGATGGACGAAGACCCGTTGCGGAAAGTGATCAAGTACTACCCGCGCACGCGCTGGGCAGCCTTTGCCGCCTTTGACCTGATTGACAACAAGCTCTGCGGTGATTGGGAGGGCTCGACACAGTGCCCCGAGAAAGAAGCCGATCTCTACCTCAAGTACGCCGACGAATACCCTGACGGTCCGCGCACCGCGCAAGCCCTGTATGAGGCCGTCTACCGTTTCGCGGTCCTTAAGGATATGTACGACGCCAACGGGGACGATAAGAAGAGCGAAAGCGCCAGCACCCAGGCTCACACCGTGGCTGCGCAATTGAAGGCCCATTTTGCTGACTCGGACTACTCCTTGCGGGCCGGTACACTGGTGTACAAATTGGATGAAGGGGTTCCGGTCTACGGTATCGAACGGAATTGAGCGGCTAACGGCCTCCCACGCGAGCTGCTAGACACATCAGAGAAAGCCAGGAGGCTCCTTGAGCCCGTACATTCTGTCGATTCTTTTGGGAATTGTGGAGGGTCTGACTGAGTTTTTGCCGGTTAGTTCGACGGCGCACCTTCGGATTGCCGAAGCATTGATGAAGATTCCCCTCGGCGAGTCTGCCTGTTCGGTCGGCAACGCAGCTTGTCTTCAGGATGTCGCGTACTGGAATATGTACACGATCGTGATCCAGGTGGGCGCGATCATGGCGCTCTGCCTGCTTTTCCTGGAACGGATCGTCAACTTCCTTCGCACCTTCCCGCGTGGTGATAGCGGCGACCGCACCTGGCTCAACCACCCCATCTCGCTTACCCTCATTGCCTTTGCATGCACTTCCATTCCTGCGCTTCTGCTGCGCAAATGGAGCGAAAAGAACCTCGACAACCTTAACTCAATTGCAATCGCGCTGCTCGTGGGCGGGGTTGTGATGTGGGTGATCGATGCCTGGAGCGACCGGCACGAGGCAAGCACCACGCATGTCGAGGAGATGACCCCGCCGCAAGCCGTCTGGATCGGTATCTGCCAGTCGCTTTCCGCCATTTTTCCTGGCACATCGCGTTCCATGTCGACCATTGCCGCTGGGCAGGTTGCGGGTCTTGATCGGCCCACTGCGCTTGAATTCAGCTTTCTGCTCTCGATTCCCACTATGATCGCCGCAACGGGCTGGGATCTCATTAAAGAGGTTCATCCCAGCAAGGCCGCCGGCGCTGCCACGGCTGCCGCTCACGTTGTCATGAATTCTCAGCGCTGGATGGTGCTGATCATCGGCACCGTCGTCTCCTTCATCGTGGCGCTGGGAGTCGTGGAGTGGTTCCTCCACTGGGTTCGCAAGCATGGCTTTACTATGTTCGCCATCTACCGAATTCTGCTGGGAGGCGCGCTGCTGATCTGGGGCGCGAGGTTGATTGCGCGCTAGCCTGTCTCGCGATTCCAACGCTCACTCATGTACGTCTTCAAGCCTGAGCCGAGCGCGTAACCCCTTCGTTTCCGGCCTGATTCCTTAAAGGACGCACTCCGCCGAACCGCAGGTTGATGCCCAAGGTTCCCCCCACCCGCCTTGGGCCCGGATTTGGACCTCCGGACGCCGATAATAGAGGTTGCTCTGGGACGAATTGCCTGCTTCCTCGTCTGCCGATAAAACTAACCCGGCAGCAGGAAGGTGGTAACGCCCTTATCATGAAACCCATCCGCATTGTTCTGTCGCCGACGCGCAGCCGCCCCGTGAACATGTTTCTGGGGTTGGTTCTGCTGCTGGTCTCGCTTCTTCTTTTCCTCGCTCTTGCAACCTACCATGCCTCTGACCCTTCGCTGAATACGGCCGCGGATTCTGCGACGGCCCATAACTGGGTCGGTCTTTTTGGCGCCTATCAAAGCGACATCTTGCTGCAATCGCTCGGCCTGACGGCATTCTTGCTTCCGTTGTGGTTGGGCGGTGTGGGTTGGACCTGGATGAGATCGCGGCCCGGGGGCTCGCCGATCCTTCGCTGGATGGGAACCATTCTCGCTTTGGTCTTTCTGCCTGCTGTCTTTGGACTCCTTCCGTGGCATTGGCGCTGGCTGCACATGGTTCCAGTGGAAGGCGTGGTTGGACGGATGGTAGCCGGTCTTCTGGTGGTTTATCTGAACATTCAGGGCGCTTGGTTGGTCTCTGCCGCGCTGGCCGTCTGCGGACTCTACTTCGCCTCGGCGATCAGCTTCTGGGTCATCCGCGAAACCCTCGCGGAACGTTGGGCCCAGATCTGCTCTTTGCGCGATCGCTGGCGCGACCGTCGCGAGGAGCGCGCAGAAATGCGTGCTGAAAACGAAACTCTCCGAGTGGAACGGAATGAGCCCGTTCCATTCCCGAAGCTCGTCACTGCGGAAGGGCCGGAAGAGGAATCGGAGCCTCCCGCTCGCTGGCCGGCCCGCTTCCTGTCGTTTTTCAAGCGCCGCCGCACGACGCAGCAAGACCCTCTCGATGACATTCCCGCCTATCAACGCAAGGATGTACCGCTGGAACCGGTTGAAGCCGCCGCCGCGTCGATTCCTATCACGCAGCGCCGTCCAAGCATCTGGGAGCGTGTCCAACCGGAGTCCACAACAGCCGAAGCGCCGCCTCAAATGGTTCCGGCGCAGCTCCAGCCAGTGCAAGTTCATCCGATCGCTGCAAAGACTGTGAACCCGTGGCCCGTCGCAGAATCCGCACCGCTTCAGGAGCCGCCTCAACCTCATCCCGACGAGATTGCCATTCACAATCGGGCCGACGCCGAACTGCGAACCGTCACGATCGCACCCAAGAATGTGAGCGGGTTTAAGCTGCCGTCGAGCACTCTGCTGAGTGCGGGCGAGGCCCCGCAATCTGTGCGCGAAGACGAGCTTCGTGAAGAAGCCAAAGTTCTCGTGGAGAAATGCGCCGAGTTCGACGTGCGTGGCCAGGTCGTGCAGATTAACCCCGGGCCCATGGTGACCACCTTCGAGTTCAAGCCGGAGGCCGGCGTCAAATACTCGCGCGTCACAGGGCTTGCCGACGACTTATGCCTGGCCATGCGCGCTGAAAGCATTCTCATCGAACGTATGGCCGGCAAAAGCACGGTGGGGATTCAGGTGCCCAACCACGAGCGCGAAACCATCCACCTGCGCGATGTGATTGAGAGCGAAACCTTCATCAAGGCACGTTCGCGCCTCACCCTCTCGATGGGCAAAGACATCAACGGCCGTATCGTCACTGCCGATCTGGCCTCCATGCCGCATATTCTCATCGCGGGCTCAACGGGCTCGGGCAAATCCGTGGCCATCAACGCCATGATCATGAGCCTGCTTTACCGCACCACGCCTCACCAGGTGCGGCTCATTCTTGTCGACCCCAAGCGCGTCGAACTGGGCATGTATGAGGGCATTCCTCATCTCTTCACGCCCATCATTACCGAACCCAAGCTCGCCGCCAACGCGCTGCGCAACGCGGTGCGCGAGATGGAGCGCCGCCTCAAGCTGCTGGCCAGCCGCAGCGTGCGCCACATTGACCAATACAACAAACTCTTTGAGGGCTCAATGCCCTCTCTCTTTGACGATGGTCAGCAGGAAGAGCCGCTTCCCTATATCGTCATCATCATTGACGAGCTGGCCGACCTAATGATGCTCGATCGCGCCAACGTCGAGGAGTCGGTCACCCGCCTCGCGCAAATGGCGCGCGCCGTTGGCATTCACCTCATCCTCGCCACGCAGCGGCCCAGCGTCGACGTCATCACGGGCCTGATCAAGGCCAACGTTCCCACGCGCATCAGTTTTCGCCTGGCCACCAAGGTTGACTCGCGCACCATCCTCGACACCAACGGAGCCGAGGCTCTGCTGGGCCGTGGCGACATGCTTTTTCTGCCACCCGGAACGAGCCGCCTGATGCGCCTGCATGCTCCCTACGTCAGCGAGAAAGAGACAGCAGCCGTGGTCGATTTCTGGAAGTCGCAAGGCACAGCGGAATACGTCGAAGGGTTCCTCGAATCGCCCAAGGATGAGCACAAAGCGATGGACGGCGAAAACGGAGACGCAAATGAAGACGATCCGATGTTTGACGACGCGGTTCGCCTGGTCTTCGAATTCGGCAAGGCCTCGACGTCCCTGCTGCAACGTCGCCTTCGCGTCGGTTATGGTCGCGCCGCGCATCTCATCGATCTGATGGAACGTGACGGCCTTGTTGGCGCCGCCGATGGTCCGCGTCCCCGCGAGTTGCTGAAGGCTCCCGGCTGGCTGCACGAAATCGCAGTCGGAAACGACTAATCGACGGCAAAAGCCCTCCTTTGCGCTTAATCCAGGATTAGCGCGCATCAATTGCGCCATGCTAAACTTCGTGTTTGAAAACGCTTACTCATTCCGCAGGCGGGGATCCTTCTCGGATCGCCCCTTTTAGCGGGAACACTCAGGACCAACGGCGCCCTTGGAACAGCGTGCCCTGCTTGACAAGTGTTCGAGTAAAGCAATTTACTTAGGGCCAACGTCTAACAGCATTTGTAGACGCATTCTCGCCGTTTCAGGTGATGTCCATGATTGGGTTCGTCCCAGCCTCCTTTGCCTGGGGATCTGTCGGCTCATTGCCGTCCCTGCTTGCCCTCAGCGTCGGCCCTCTGGCCCGCCTGAGCCCGCTCGATATCGCCGTCATCGCTTTCTACTTCGTAATGGTGATTTGGATCGGCTTCTACCTGAAGAAGCAAGCCAACACCAGCGAAGAATTCTTCATGGCCGGGCGCGAGATGACCGCCTGGATAGCCGGCTTGAGTTTCGTCTCCGCCAATTTGGGCTCGTTGGAGCTGATGGGCTGGGCGGGCTCCGCATATCAATATGGAATTCTCGCCGCCCACTGGTATTGGGTTGGCGCCATTCCCGCCATGCTCTTTCTCGGCATGGTAATGATGCCCTTCTACTACGTCTGCAAAACCCACTCCGTGCCCGGCTACCTCAAGCTTCGCTACGGGCCGGGCGCGAGCATCGTCTCGGCGTTCTCGTTCGCCTTTATGACCGTCCTCATGAGCGGCGTGAACATGTTCGCCATGGCTGAGGTCATGAGGGTTGTCCTTGGCTGGGACCTGAATTTTTCCATCATCGTCTCTTCGCTCGCCGTGGCTGCGTATGTGGCGCTTGGCGGCTTGCGTTCCGCCATCTTCAATGAGGTTCTCCAGTTTGTCCTCATCTGGGGCGGCGCGCTGCTGGTGCCGATTATGGGCCTCGTCGAGGCCGGCGGCTGGACCGGATTTAAGGCCAAGCTTGCGCGCGACATGGCTGCTGGCGCAGTCGCAAATGGCGACTACACGCATATGTGGCGCAGCATGGGCCACTTTTCCGACAATCCCATGGGCATTCATTGGACCGGCATCGTTTTTGGCCTCGGGTTCGCCATCAGCTTCGGTTACTGGACGACAGACTTTCTCGTGGTGCAGCGGGTGCTTGCCGCCAACAATCTTCGCTCCGCCCGCATGGCGCCAGTCATCGGGTCGTTCTTCAAAATGGCAGTTCCCTTCATCGTGATTCTGCCCGGCTTGCTCGGCCTGGTTGTCCTGCAGAATCCCGACGGAAGCCTGATGCACCTTGTCGGTCAGAACTTAGCGACTCCGGGATCGGGAATGCACAGCTATAACGAAGTGCTGCCTCTCATGATGGTTCGTTATCTTGCTCCCGGCTTGCTGGGTCTCGGCATCACCGCTCTGATCGCCGGTTTCATGAGCGGTATGGCCGGGAATGTCAGCGCGTTTTCCGCTGTCTGGACCTACGATATTTATCAGCCACTGATCAACAAGAACGCCAAAGACGAGCACTACGTTGCCGTTGGCCGGTGGGCTACGATCCTTGGCGTCATCATTTCCATTGGAACCGCGTACATGGTGATGAATGCCGCGGGCATCATGGATTACGTGCAAGCGCTCTTCAGCTTCTTCATTTCGCCATTGCTGGGTGTGGTGCTGATGGGCATGTTCTGGAAACGGGCAACCAAGGCCGGTGGCTTCTGGGGACTTCTGATCGGAACGCTGACTTCGATTGGTCTTTGGGCATGGGTTTACATCAACCCGGCGGCACTGCGATACGTAGCCCTTTCGGCGGACGCCAAGACCATGGCAGAAGATATGTATCGCGCCCTCTGGTCGGTGATCACTTCCATGCTGGTCACTGTCATCGTGAGCTTATTCACTGAGCCCAAGCCGTTGGCGGAGTTGGCCGGCGTGGTCTACGGCGCGACGAAACTGCCGAAGGAAGATCCGGTGCCCATTTACAAAAACGAGTGGCTCTGGACGGGGATTGCGATCGTCCTCTTCCTTGGCCTCAATGTCTACTTCTGGTAGGAGACTGCGCATGCAATCCGGACATATTTCAATCTGGTTCTTTATCGGGGTATTGTTGACGGTTTACGGCGCAATGATCTTTGGTGAAGGGGTCTTCGACCTCGCTACGGGGGTTGTCCCCAAAGTGGTTTTGGCCAATCTGCATGCCCCGGTATGGTGGGGCGCTATGCTGTTGGTTCTCGGTCTTTTCTATGGCATTCGATTTCGCCCGGGCCGCAACGGTTAAGCAGGGATTGCGGATTCAAGGAGCAGGAAGATGGCAGCGCAACGCGAGATGACGTTTGGAATTGTGGTGGGTAATCGCGGCTTTTTCCCTGGCCATTTGGCCAAAACCGGCCGGGAAGAAATCATCGCCGTTTTGGAGGCTGAGGGGGCGCAGGCCATCGTGCTCAGCCCTGAAGAGTCAAGACATGGCGCGGTCGAGACGTATGCCGAATCGCAGCGGTGCGCCGAGCTCTTCAAGAAACATGCCGACCAGATCGACGGCATCATCGTTACGTTGCCCAACTTCGGCGAAGAACGCGGCATTGTCGACGCCATTCGACTCTCAGGCCTCAAAGTTCCAGTGCTTGTGCAGGCCACTCCCGACCGCTCAGACAATATGACCATCGCCGTGCGCCGCGACAGTTTCTGCGGCAAAATGAGCGCCTGCAACAACATGATGCAGTTCGGCATCAACTATTCGCTGACCACGCTGCACACCGAAAGTCCAAGCTCGCCAGAGTTCAAGGCCGACCTCGAATGGTTCTCCCAGGTTTGCCGGATTGTCAAAGGCCTCAAGAACCTCAGGATCGGCTCCATCGGCGCCCGGCCAGCGGCCTTCAACACCGTCCGCTACTCCGAGCGCATCCTCGAGACTGCCGGAATATCCGTTGAACCGATCGATCTCTCTGAGATCTTCGGCCGAATCAACCGCATGAAAGATAACGACGACGCAGCGCAGGCCAAGCTGGCGGCGATCAAGAAATACGTTACGACGGCCGGCATCCCCGATACCGCGCTGCTCAAAATGGCCAAGCTGGGCGCGGTTGTCGACGGCTGGATGAAGCAGACCAACTGCACCATCAGCGCCGTGCAGTGCTGGACCTCGATGGAAGAATTCTTCGGCGTGGTCCCCTGCACCATCATGAGTATGATGAGCAACGACCTGATCCCGTCGGCCTGCGAAGTCGACGTTCCGGGCACCCTCAGCATGTATATGATGGCTCTCGCCTCGGGAACTCCTTCGGCGCTGCTCGACTGGAACAATAACTACGGCACGGATCCCAACAAGTGCGTCTGCTTCCACTGTTCCAACCTTCCCAAACACTTCTTCAAGGAAGTCAGGATGGATTTCCAGCAGATCATCGCCGGAACTGTGGGCAAAGAAAATACCTATGGCACCTGCGAGGGCGTCATCAAGCCTGGCGCCATGAGCTACGCGCGCTTCTCCACGGACGACCGGCGCGGCGTGATCCGTGGCTACACAGGCGCGGGCCGTTTCACCGACGATCCACTCGAGACTTTCGGCGGAGCCGGCGTTGCAGAAATTCCGCAGTTGCAGAAGTTGCTCAAGTACATCTGCCGTGAAGGCTTCGAACATCACGTCGCCGCGAACTTCAGCGATGTTTCAAAATCTGTGCATGAGGCCGCGCGATACCTCGGCTGGGAAAGCCACTACCACCCCGAGCTCGAAGACTAATCGGGTGCCCCCGGTCTCGATTCTGAGACCGGGGATCGCCATCGATAGACGGAACACATTCAGGTCATTTCAACGAACAGAAAGGCCCCGCAAGGGGCCTCTGTCTTAGCTCCGCTAACCCCGCTGCTCCACCGGCTCCAGCGTCAGTCGCGCTACCAGGACAACAAGCGTCGCCCAAAGCAAGTCGGCGCCGAGCAGATGCGCGATCTGCAGCCACACCGGCGCGAGAAACACCACGTCAAGAATGCCCAGAGCATACTGCGCGGCAAGCAAAATAAAGACGAGCGCGGAAAGCCCTCGGTTGTCCCAATGAGTTGATCCCCGTGCGGCGCGCACCAGCAGCCAAACCAGGAAAATGCTGGCCACAACCGCGACTGTGGGATGCGTCCATCGCCAGCGGACCAGCCATCCGCTCGTTGCCGAAAAATCCTGAGACAATGCCTCGCCGAGCGAGCTCGCAGGGAAAAGCGTGTCGCCCAGCGCGGCCAGCGATCCCGTTACGCCGACGATAAGCACGACAATGACCGATGCGACCGCACCGAACGGCGCTTTGAAGTGAATTGTTCCGCGCAGATAGCCAGTGCGACGGCTCAGCAGATGCGCTGTCATCGTCAGCGCGGCCAAGAGCAGCAATGTATTGGTCAGGTGCAGCGCGAGGTACGGCGCTCGCAGCGGCGATTGGCTTTGCGCTGTCAGTCCGAGCTTCACGAGAAAGGCACCAAGCGCCGCTTCAATTAGAGTGAACGCCACTGCTGCAATCGCCGCGACCCGCGCCAGGTGACCGCGCACAGTGCGCGCAAACGTCCACCAAAGCAGTGCGACGACCGAGAAAAACGACAGTCCGCTGGTGATGCGATGCGTGAACTCGATCATCGTATCGATTCGCGTTGAGTGTTGCATCACCGTGCCGTTGCAGAGTGGCCAATGGTCTCCGCAGCCGGCTCCTGAACCCGTGGCGCGAACCAGCCCGCCCCACAAAATCACTGCAATGAAATAAGCCAGAACGCCCCACGCGAATCGCCGCAGAGCTGGCGAAGGAAGATGATGAGTTTGCGCCACTGGGGCCGCAACAGGCATGAAGGACTCCGGTATGAACACACCAGTGTAGAACAACTTCGTAGCGCGATGATTGGCGGCCGACTTTCGTTCATCAAGCGTGAGCGACGCGGAGGGACCCTACGCGCCGAGCAGCCGCACCACGTGGTTCACGATCATTAGGTCTTCGAGCGGCGGAAGCACACGAACGGTCACTTGCGAGTTCTCGGCCGAGATCACGGCCGGCCCGCGCACGTTGTTGCGCTTTGCGTCGACCACGATCCCCAGCGCTCCCAATCCTGCGCAGATCTCTGATCGCGAAGCCATATCGTTCTCGCCGATGCCGCCGGTGAACACCAGCATGTCCAAGCCGTTCAACTCGGCTACATAGCTGCCGATCCATCGCGCAATCGTCCAGCAGAACTTGTCCACAGCCAGCCGCGCTTTCGCATTTCCCGCCGCAATCGCCTCGCGCAAATCGCGCATGTCATTCGATAACTCACTCACGCCCAGCAGCCCGGATTTCTTGCTGACGACTGTCTCCAGCTTGTCTGCCGCCTCCGCCGCATTCGGAGTCGTCTCCGCTATTTTCTTCAAGATGAAAATCAACACGCCCGGATCGATATCGCCGGTTCGCGAGCCGCTGATAATGCCGCCCGATGGCGTCAGGCCCATGGACGTGTCCATGCTCTCGCCGTTGCGGATTGCAGTAATCGATGCGCCGTTGCCCAGATGAGCCACAATCAGTTTCTCGGGGACGTTCGGCTGCAACTGAAAAATGATCGACTCGTAGGAGATGCCGTGGTATCCATAGCGCCGCACTCCCATAGCAACGTATTCCTCGGGAATGGGCATGCGCACCGCAACTTCAGGCAGAGTGCGGTGAAAATACGTGTCGAGAACCGCAATATTCGGAATCCCGGGAAACAGCCGCAGCGCTTCTCGCATAATGTAAACCGCAATAGGAGTGTGCAGCGGGGCAAGAGATGCATAGCTTTCGATTTCGTCGATCAGCGCAGGCGTGATGCGCTGGTTATCGCGGACCGTGGGTCCTCCGCAAACCACGCGGTGTCCGATTGCTGCGGGCGCAGGAATCTCGCCGGAGTTGAGCGCATCAACGACCAGTTTGAAAGCAACGGAGCGGCTCGGCAGCGCGGGCGTTTGGTCCACGACCTTCTTGCCGGCCGCATTCTTAATCCAGAATTCGCCGAGATCGGTGCCAATTCCATCCACGGCACCTTCAACGAGTCGCTTTCGCTCGTCGCCGGAAGCTTCGTATAACGAAAACTTGATGGACGATGAGCCGCTATTCAAAACCAAAATCGGCAAAGCAGGCATGGATTAAGAGCCTTTCAACACATTGTGTGGCGAGTCACCAAGTTTGGAATGGAACCGTCAATTCGCGATCGTCGGAGGTCACTCATGTCGCGCACTTCAATGCGCCGAGATCGCTGCGAAGATCGGAAGCGCGCCTGATTTCAAGCGTACCAGCCGCTCCATTGGCAAGTGCGTGACTTCAGTCACACTCTGAAAGTTCACCAGCTTCGATCTCTTAATGAGACGGTCCGGGATGCAGGTAGCGAAATTGCAAGGGCCAGTCGCGGCGATCGCTGTCCTAAAAGTACCGCTTCAACTTCAGAATCTGCGACTCGAATCCGTACCAAAGTGCCGTCGCAACCAGAGTGCTCATTACCAGGCGGAATCCCACAACCCCAAGATTCCCGGCGATGCCATAGCGGTCCATCGCTCGATCAAACCATCCAAAGTAAATGAAGACCGCAATGTGCGTCATGTAAAGCCCGTAGCTGATTCGCCCGTAGAAGGCAAGTGGCCCTCGCCGCAGCAAAGCATTCACGGGATTGTGCGCCCCTGTCGATGCGATCGCCGCAATCATCGCGCCGGCAAAACCGACTGCCAACGCGGAATCCAGAAGCGAAGTTCCACCCGCAATGGTGGCCGCCGCCGCAATGCCCAGCACGAATGCGGCGAGGCCGATTGCGAGCCAAGCGCGACGGCTGATTTTGACTGTGTAGAACGCAAGCGCAAGCAAACTACCTAGCGCGATCCCGTCCAGGTGAATCAGCGTATTCGTCGGCGTCATCCAGCGCAGATTCGCATGACGAATCAAAGGCGATGCAATCAGTGCCACAAATAGAACTGTCCCCAGCATCCAAGGCTTGCGCAGGAAGCGCACGAGCGGAGCCCACAAAAAGTAGTACTGCTCTTCGATGGCCAACGCCCACGAGGGGCCCAGCGCAGGCGGCAGAGTAATGTGAAACAGGTTTTGCACGCAGAAAATGTAGGCCAGCCACGGTGCTGTCTCGATCGCATGACCCACGCTGCCGCCCACGAACCACGGCGCGTTCAGATAAACGACCGTCAGGACCAGCAAATACACCGGCCACACGCGCAGCGCCCGGCGCGCATGGAATTTATGAAAGTAATGCGACTTGTATCGAGTTTCCAGCAGAATGCATGTGATCAGGAAACCGCTGAGCACAAAAAAGAGAATGACGCCTGCCCATCCCCAGAGGCTGGCGTAGTAGAGTTGCGTCCCCTCAAGGCGCGGATGACAGTGATAGAGGACCACTGCCAGAATCGCCAGGCCGCGCAGTCCGTCGAGTTCCGGCAAGTAGGTGGGTAGCCAGGTTGGGCGTTGCATGGGCAAGGTCGTTGGCCGGAAGGTCACCAAATCAGCGCACGTTTATTCCGCCGCCAATTGCCGCGCACGTTCAGTTGCCCGCATCACCGCTTTGATCAGCGTCACCCGCAACCCGCCCTCCTCTAATTCCAGGATGCCGTCAATCGTGCATCCCGCGGGCGTGGTCACAGCGTCCTTGAGCAGTGCCGGGTGGTAGCCGGTCTCGAGCACCATCTTCGCAGCGCCGTAAGCCGTTTGCGCGGCCAGTTGCGTTGCAATTTCGCGTGGCAGGCCGACCTTCACGCCCGCCTCGGCCAACGCTTCAATAATGATGTAGAGATACGCAGGACCGGAACCCGAGAGCCCGGTCAC
>CAZVYV010000009.1:17361-26898 GCA_964630985.1 uncultured Occallatibacter sp. | reverse complement strand
GCCTACCGAGAGCAGCAGGAGAAACTCGTTGAGGCTGCGAGAGACGCAACGCGGCTTGCGCGCATTCGGTACCAAGGCGGGTCTACCGGATATCTTGAAGTCCTGACCACAGATTCAAATCTCTTTGCTGCCGAGTTGAATCTGGTCAACGCGCAACAGGGCGAAGCGCTCGCACTCGTGCAACTCTACGGCGCGCTCGGCGGCGGCTGGCAAGCATGATAACGTGCCGAAGACTCTGGCCTCGGTAAAGCGAAAAGCGCAAAGTCAGCGATTCACTCAACGCATAGGATTTGTAATGATAAGTCGGCTTGCCGGCAGAAGGCTCTATTGACGAGAACATCGGCGTTTTCTCCAGCGGAGATTCCCGAGGCCCCCTTTTGATCGCACCAATTGAATTAGGGCCAGCGGCAAAGTCAGCGGGGAGTATGCAACTAAGCGGAGCGAGGCCACGCTCCTAGCCATGCCGTGCTTTTTCCCGTGGCACACTTCCTGTGCACAGGCCGGCAAATAACATCGCGAAACTCGCGACGAAACGCCCACGGCTGGCTGATGCAGGACCGGTAGTCTCAACTCCACCGAAGAGTTGGCAGGGCGACTAAAATCCCGAAGCCTGGTGAGAAGCGCGATCGTCATCTTAGTGTCTACGGCGCCACAGAGCCTTTGCTGTTGGGAGGGTCGACGGGGTTGAACTTCCGTGCCAGTTCAGGTGTCGACTGCATGTCCCCCGCAGGCGGACTCACTGCCTTCCCTACTTCTACGCCAAACACGTAGCTCGGCCCAAACATATTGCTGGTGAAAATTACGAGTGTCTTATCCGGCGAAAACCGGACATTGGGCTCCTCGCGATAGTAGTGGTGCGACATGTTGACAAGGTGCTCGGAGTGGAAGACTCCGGGCTGCCAGAAAGTGGGCTCGTTGAGCGCTCCGTCTCCGCCCGTGATTAACTGCGGGTGGAGAAGCTCAATCCACTCGCCGTTCGTGGACCTGGCGACCTGCCCGGGGTCGCCGCCATCATCGCAGAACAGCGACAGATCACGGGTCAGGTTAAAGTGAATGCCCCACTCGTCCCGTTGCAGGTGGTACGCGGTGCGCTGCCCGGTCTTCAGGTTATAGCTGGCAAGAAAGAAGTCTTCTCCTTTGGGGTACTGCCAGTCATACCAGATCGTCTCGCCGTCGAGGCCCCAGAACTCGTGGCCCGCGATTTCGTCGAGCATCGTCCGTTTGTGGATGAGCGTGTTGTGGGTGCCGTCCGTGTGGATCATCCAGATGCGATCCACTTTTTGCCATGGCCCTTCATGGCAGTACATCAGCAAAGTGGGATCGGTGGGTGAGAAAAGCAAGTGGTTCACCCAATCGGTGGAATGCAGAAGCATCTTGATGTCCCCCGGCTTCTCCCCGTTCGGACCCGGCTCGAGCCGAATGGTGAACAGGACTAGCGGAAGCCGCGCCGCGAGGCGAGCCTCCATCATCGCGCCTTTATCGGTGGGCTGGTAATGCGGTCCCTGCGCCTGGCTGGCGACGCGATTGTCCGCGGCGCCAGCGGGTTGGGCCGGAGCAGGCGCGTTCGAACCGTACTCTTTTCCCGTCGCATCGCCCTCGATATAGGTTCCTGCCGCCAGCGTCTCGTCCGCGTTCACGCTGACGATGTTCCGTTTCGCAGGCAGATCCACCAGCTTGCGAATTACTCCGGTGTTGATGTCTGCCTTGTACACCGACGTCACGCCCGTTGCCGGATCGGTTTTGGTGAAAAACACGCTGTTGGTCTTATATCCCGCCACCAAGGCGTGAACCGAGCCCGCGCCGGGCCTGCGCGCATCGACTCCACTAGCACCCTCCTGACGCAGCGGATTCGCCACCAGTAGCTTCGTTGCGTGCGTCGCCATTTCCAACACGTGAATGCCGTCCGGCGCGGTGTAGATCATCTGCTTCCCGTCCGGCGTATACGCATTCACGTTGAAATAGAATCCGCCGGAATTCGGTTCGTCGCTTAGCCGCCAGACGCGATGTCCCGTGTCCTTATCAACCCAGCTTCGCGGTGGAGCTGCGATGGCAGCTGTTGTTTGCGCAATGCAGGCAAGAGGTAGGCTTAGGAGAGTGAATGCGATGACGGTGCGGAGTCTCATGGGGAAACACTCCTTCAGGCTGGCCTGAAGTAAGACGAGCCGAAATCTTCCTTTCGCTTTCCGGCATTAACCAATATACGTCGAGATTCGCCGGAAAGGATCCGCAAAGGACTTTGCCGGGCCCCACTGGCGAGGTGTCCGCTGTGTGTCTTGCCGCCGCAAGCCGTCGTTGAAGATCGTGCCTTGGTCGCGGTTCGCTCACACGATTGCCGGTTGCAAGCAGGCGCGTTGAATCTATAATGCGAGGTCATGTTCACACGCGGATTATCGATTGGCATTCTGCTGGCGGTATTGACGGCCTGTGCGAGCGCCGCAGCGCAGTCCGACGGAACCCCTCATTTGGACAACACCGGCGGACGAGCTCATCTCATCGTGGATGGTAAGCCGTTCCTCATTCTCGGTGGCGAGCTGCGAAATTCAAGCGCCTCCAGCCTTGACTTTATGAAGCCTATCTGGCCCCGGATGGCCGCCGACAACCTGAATACTTTGTTGGCGCCCGTGTCTTGGGAGCTTATTGAACCCGAAGAAGGCAAATTCGATTTCTTGCTGGTCGACGGGATGATCGCAGCCGCCGAGGACAATCATCTCCACCTTGTCTTGCTGTGGTTTGGAAGCTGGAAGAATGGCGAGTCTGGCTATGCTCCCGTATGGGTTAGGTCGGACCTAAGGCGGTTTCATCGAGCGCAGGACCGGCAGGGCGGCAACCTGGATATCCTTTCGGCGTTCAGCAATGCCGATCGCGATGCGGATGCCCACGCTTTTGCGGCCCTGATGAAGCACATCCGCGAGGTGGATGGCAGCAAGCACACGGTGCTGATGATGCAGGTGGAAAATGAATCAGGTGTCCTCGGTTCTCCAATGGACTATTCCCTGGAAGCCGAAGCAGCGTGGAAGAGTCCTGTGCCGGAAGCGCTGCTTTCTTTTCTAACGAAGAACAAGCAGTCATTGCAGCCAGAGCTGCTGGATGTGTGGAGGGAGGCGGGATTCAGGAATCGGGGCACATGGGCAGAGGTTTTTGGTACCACGCAAAGAGCGGACGAGATTTTCGAAGCTTGGCAATACTCCCAATATATCGACGTAGTGGCGGCGGCAGGCAAGGCGGAATATCCCATCCCCATGTATGTGAATGCGTGGCTTACGCAATATCCGGGTGAGCCTGGAGGCGAGCACCCCAGCGGAGGCGCGGTCTCACGCATGCTGGACGTCTGGCTTGCTGGAATCTCGCACATTGATGCGCTTGCGCCCGACATCTATCTGCCAGACCTGCGGGGCGTCCTGGCCAGCTATGACCATTTGGGAAATCCGCTGTTTATTCCAGAGACGCGCGGCGGAGAGAATGCCGGCGCGAACGCGCTGTATGCATTTGGTCAGGGCGCCTTCGGTTTCTCGCCTTTTGCCATCGACGGCACAAACGATAACCAGCCTCTCGCGCTTGCTTACTCCACACTCAGTCAACTTGCGCCTCTGCTCGCCAGTGTGGGCCGATCACAGATGACGAGCGTCGTCCGACAGGCCGGAGACACCAAGACCGCCGTCGAGCTCGGCGGCTATCTCTTGCGAGTCGAGTATCAGCACGGAACGCAGGCCGCGGGACCGCTTCGACAGGAGTGTCCGTCTGTTCCACCCGGCGCCGCGATCATCATCAACACCGCTCCAAACGAATTCGTAATCGGCGGTGAGGGGCTGACTGTCACCTTTCTTCCTGATTCTCAGGGACCTGAGCATGTCGAGTTGATGAGCGTCGAGGAGGGTGCGTTTTTGAATGGAAGTTGGGTGCCCGGACGGCGTCTGAACGGCGATGAGACCGACGGCGGCAATTTCCTCATCTTCTCTTGCGTCGCTCCATCCATTCAGAAGGTTCGGCTCTACCGGCACGACTGAGGTCCGCTCTCATTATTCGCGGACATTCCCCTGTCCGATCGAATCGTGGGAGCCGGGCTCTTTGACGGCGTGGCCGACATGGCGCAGATCGTTGGCTGGGAAAGCGCATTTCGCGGCATATGGGATTCGCTCCTCACTACTCTTATGGAACGGTTCTCAAGGGTCCACCGAAGAAATCAAAATACCAATAAATGTTAATAGAATCAGCAATATGCTGTGCTGAATGGTCTTCGAAGCCAGATTAAAAATAAGTTTTCTATTGACAATCATAATTGAGAGTGCTTTAAATTTTGGGCTGAGGTCGGACCACCGCCAAAGCCAGCCGCGAAAGAATCGCGGGGCTCCCACTGTTTGGCGCTGGTGAGATGGCGAAAATTCTTCAACGATAGAGTCTGTTCTCGACCGCTTTCACTTGAAGGAGGCTTCCCCGTGAAATCCCTGAAAACGTTTAAGAGCTCGCTCACTACGGATAAGGAACGCATTGGAATTTGGGCCAACTTCGCTTTGGCATCCTACGCATTGGCGCTGTGCTTGCTCTGGATCGCGGTACCGGCAAATGCGCAGACAGCCGGCGAGGGCTCCATTGAGGGCACGGTTGTGGATACGAGTGGGGCCGTCATTCCTCACGCGGCGATCACAATCACAAATGTAGCTACCGGGATTTCTAAGGTCCAGGATTCCACTTCGGCGGGCTTCTTCAGCATCGCTCCCGTGCTTCCCGGCACCTATACGGTGCAGGTGAGAGCGAAGGGGTTCAACACTTTGGTGCAGGACAACGTGGTTGTCAACGCCCTCCAAGTGAGAACCATCAGCCCGGTGTTAAGCGTTGGCGCTGAAACGCAGACGGTCACCGTGACTGGCGCTCCACCCGTGCTCGATACGGCCGATGCGACCATCCAGATGACGATGCAGAACACAACCTACACCAATCTCCCCATTCAAATGAACAATGCGCAACGCGATCCCACCGCGTTTGGAGCGCTCACTCCCGGCGCGCAGGCGGGCTCACGCCTCCCGGTCATTGGGGGAACAGGGAATTACCTCGGGCAACTTTATCTTGACGGCATGCCTGCTGAAACCGTCAGCCAGCAGGGTGACAACCGGCTCGTTTCGCTCACCATGAGCGTCGACGCAGTCGATCAGTTCCAGGTACTCAGCAGCACACCGCCCGCCGAGTATATGGGCGCAGGCGCCGAGAATTTCACCATGAAATCGGGTGGCCTGCAATATCACGGACAGGCCTCCGATTTTCTCCGCAACACGGCCTTTGACTCCTGGTCGTTTACCAACAAGTGGGCCACCATCAAGAATGCGCAGGGCCAGACCGTTCCTGCGCCCAAACCGCCTGAGCACCAGAATGAACTTTCGCTCAGCCTTGGCGGCGTGGTGCCCCACACCGCGCACAAACTGTTCTTCTTCGTCGCCTACGACAAATTTCATGACAGGTACGTGGCTCAGCCCTCCCTGTGGACAATTCCCAGCGCACTCATGCTGCAAGGAAACTTCACTGAGCTCAACGGGGCTGTGGGAACCGGCCTGACAGGAACTGGTAGCAACAATCCTCCGATCATTTACGATCCGACAACCACGAGCTGCGCAGGCAGTGTCTGCACCCGGCAGCCGTTCGAATACAACGGAACCTACAACGTCATTCCGCCGGGCGATATCTCACCGATTGCCAAAGCCATGGAGTCGTTCCTCCCGGCGCCCACGAACACCAGCGTGCTCGCAAACAACTATCTAGCCGGCACTCCCAAGGGCTTTGACAATCACCTCACCGACTGGCGTGTGGACTACGACGTGACAAGCAACCACCGCATCTCATCGATCGGCACCGTCGGCGTAGAGAACTACCTGAACAATTACAGTTCTGGGGGAAGCGGGGTGACTGCATACGGATATCTTCCCCCTCCGTACATGGGAGGCGACCTCGCGAACGTCTACCCCAAGAACTTCATCGTGGAAGACGCGTACACCTTCACTCCGAACGTGATTAACCAGTTGAAGTACAGCTTCACGCGGTTCTTCCAGAACATTCACGACCTCACGCAGGGCGTATCGAAATGGGAAGCCGGAACGCTGGGAATCACCAACCTTCCGCAGGGACAGGCCGGCGAGGAATTTCCAGGCGCATCATTTGGAACCACATCGTACTTTGGAACTCCGTTCACCGGCTGGACCCAGAACGGCAATGGAGGCGCAACCCAGCTCACCACACCCAACAACTACGCGGTGACAGACAACGTGCTGTGGGTGAAGGGGAAACACGCACTGACGATGGGCATGACCTTCCAGTGGCAGGAGATCAATAATGCCAACCCGGCGACATACACTGGGGTTCTCGACTTCGCATTCAACGCTTTTTCGACGGCCAACTTTGCAGCTGGAGCAAGTTCGCTTAACACTGGAGGGTCAGGCGCTCCGGGAACCGTGACCGGGCCATCGGGATACTCCTACGCCAGCTTCCTGCTGGGTGCGGTCGGCGGGTCGGCGTCAAACGACACGTCGGCACCAACGCTTGGCCTGCAGCCAGTGAGCGAGGAAGGCGGACGCTATAAGGTGATCTCGCCCTACGTGCAGGATAGTTTCAAACTCACTCGCAAGCTGACTCTCGACCTGGGATTACGCTGGGACTACCTGCCTCCGTTTCACGAGGTCAAGGATCATTGGACCTTCCTGAATCCCAACCTCACCAACCCGCTCACCAACAGTCCCGGCTTGTTGCAGTTCGCAGGAAACTACGGCGGCGCCGGCGTCAGCTGCGGATGCGCTACACCTGTCAAGACATATTGGAAGAATTGGGGACCGCGCGTCGGCGTGGCCTATGAGATCGACAGCAAGACTGTCGTGCGCGCCGGATTTGCGCAGGTCTTCTCGCAGGGCGGAGGCGTCGGCGGTCGCGGCGGCGCCTTTAACGGCACCGGCCAGACCGGCTTCAACACCTCCGTCTTCGGTCCCACGGAATCGGGCATTGGCGCCGCGGCCAGTCCATCCTACTGGCTCAACAACAACGCCGGCTATCTAGGCGCCAACGCCAACACGGCGTTGTTTGGGCCCACGGTCTCATACCCCGCCGCTCCCACTCCGAATGTGGCGGCACAGGAACTCAACACCGGCAATTACCTGAATGGCTCGAGTCAGTTCGTCTCTGCAGGCAGCGTTGGTTACGCCGATCCGTACTATTCCGACCGCGCGCCTGAGTTTGAACTTTACAACTTCGGTATTGAGCGCGGCCTTACATCGAACATGACGCTGGCCATCAACTATGTCGGCAACGAGAGCCACTTCCTTATCAACTCCACAAACACCGGCACCGGCAACGCGCGTGGCTACTGGACCGACCAGGTCGATCCCAAGTACCTGGCGGCCCTGGGACCACTCACCGACAGCACAGGCAAAACGCCGCTGCTCGATGCGCAGGCCACTCCGGCCAACGTTGCGCTCGTTGAGGCAGCGGTTCCCGGCGCGCCTGCTCCTACCTTCTACACGACTGCGGGCGCGGCCAGCAGCAAAGCCACCATCGCCCAAATGCTTGCGCCCTTCCCGCAGTACAGCGGCTTGAGCGACACTTTCGGCAATGTCGGCAACTTCAGTTTCAACTCGCTGCAGATTACTCTGGACCAGCGCATGAGCCACGGCCTGGCTTTCAACGTGAACTACACAATGTCAAAGAATCTGGGCGATGACGGCCCGTATCGTGACGGCTACAATATTCCGTCCGCCGCTATTTCGCACGGGACAATGTCGTTCAAACAGGACCGCATCGATCGCTCCTGGACTACGATCTCGGCTCCCAACGTTCTCCACGTCTACAGTGTCTATCAGCTGCCATTCGGCAAGGGCGGGTTTGGCGCCAACAATTCGGTGGTGCGCTGGCTCGCGGGCGGCTGGCAACTCTCTGGCATCTATCAATTCAACCAGGGATCTCCCCTGCAGATCACCTGGTCGGGATGCACAGCGACAAACTGCCCGGCCCAGGGTCAAAACATGCCTGATGAGGCGCCCGGCTACGCCGGCAAGGCACGCATCAACAGCAGCTATGGCAAAGGACCGAACGGATATCAATTCGCATCGCTTGGCAAGGTTCAGTACATCGATCCCACGGCATTCTCCACCCCGCAAAACGTCTCGACCATCAGCACGGCGCAATATCTCATCGGGAACGCGCCGCGCACAGCTCCATACGGCGTCCGGAATCCCAACAACTGGGATCTCGACACCGGCGTTCGCCGCAGCTTCCCGTTGCATTGGGAAAACTCGGAGTTCGTTTTTGAGGCCGACTGCCTGAATACATGGAACAACGTGGTCTTCTCAAATCCCACTGCCAGTTGGTCCTCGGGTTCCACATCGTTCGGAACGGTCAACGGCATTGCCAACAATCCGCGTGACTGGCAGTTCGCGGGCCACATTAATTTCTAGTCGGATCGGAGGAGCTTCGTTCACGCACCCTCTTAACCAGTCGGATAAGGTAGCGAATCCTCGGCTTGTGAATGTTGGAATCCAGGGCTGGACTCCATTCAATGCACACGCGGCCGGAGCCAGGGGTCCGTGGCAAGGGCCTTTCTCTGGAGAATCGTCCGACTGAGGGCGTGCACTCAGAAAACTAAAGTTCCGTTTCGGGCGGCCACGCCAGATCTAGATCACTCCAGCAGAAAAGATCAGCACTGCGGAAATAGGACGTTACCACAGTTCGGCGTGTCAGCCCGCTGCCACCGATCTCATCTCGAGGGCAGCAGTGCGGCGAGCCGCGTTTCAACTGTATGTCATTGAGGCTGTTAGACGTAATTGCCTATTCCATTTGGGGAATTGCGGGGCAATTCTCGCTGCATCCTTGGGGTCGGCCGGCTGAGCCGCGGCGCCGCATATCCTCTATCAACGCGCTGAAAACGAAATGCCTTCGGTACCTCCGTCCCGGGCATGAGCGCGCCTTGGCTACGAGTCAACAACCCGCACTCTCGACCGCGCATCTCTAACTGATACAGCCCATTTTTGTGGGCGCAGGCTGACGTGTGAACCTGCTTCCTGGTCCTGCTTCGCCAAATTCGCGATGGGAACTTTCGCGTTGAGGCATGAATGCGATGAAGCCAAAGGATGGCCGCAGGCGCGTGGTAATTGAAGATGTGAGTCCCCGGATTGACGGGGGCCGACACCCGGTCCGCCGGGTTTGCGGCGATGAATTGCTGATAACCGCGGCCATCTTTGCCGATGGCAAAGATGAAGTGGCTGCGCGCGTGCTCTATCAACACGTGAGCGAGAAGCAATGGCGATTCGCCCCGATGCTTGCCACCGGTAACGATCTTTGGCGTGGCTCGTTTGTTGTGGATAAGCTGGGCGCGTGGAACTTCACAGTTCTCGGCTGGATCGATCACTTTGCCACATGGGCTGGCGACCTGAAGAAGCGTCTCGCAGCGCAGAGCGATAACGAACTCGCCGACGTCCTTCCCGCCATGCCGCCCGATAGAAACGCAGGGCCCGGTGTTGAGTTGAATTCGATGGCGCAGGATATTGCGCTCGCGCTTCGCTCAGGATCTCT
>CAZVYV010000009.1:0-17261 GCA_964630985.1 uncultured Occallatibacter sp. | reverse complement strand
GTGGAAAGGCAACTGCCTGAGATTGCGGAAATGGGTTTTGACATCGTATACATGCCGCCAATTCATCCCATTGGAAGAGCATTCAGGAAAGGGCCGAACAACTCGGCGATCGCTCCGCCCGACGCTCCCGGGAGTCCGTGGGCCGTCGGCGATACAGCGGCGGTTGTGTGCGCGCCACCGGGCTCAGAGGCTGCAGGCGATCGCGGAGGTCATAAATCAATTCATCCGCAGCTGGGAAGTTTTGCGGATTTCGATCGCCTCGTGAATTCTGCAAAATCGATAGGAATTGAGATCGCTTTGGACGTAGCATTTCAGTGCTCCCCTGACCATGGGTGGGTAACGGAGCATCCCGACTGGTTTGTCATCCGGCCAGATGGCTCCGTTCAGTATGCGGAGAATCCGCCGAAGAAATACCAGGACATCTATCCTCTGAACTTTGAATCGCGCGATTGGCGAGGGTTATGGGATGAGCTTTATTCGGTTTTTGAATTCTGGATGGAGCGTGGCGTGCGCGTCTTCCGCGTGGATAATCCGCACACAAAAGCTCTTCCCTTTTGGGAGTGGTGCCTGAGCACTTTGAAGAGCAAGTATCCCGACGCGATTTTTCTCGCCGAGGCATTTACGCGCCCGCATATGATGTATGGTTTGGCGAAGCGTGGATTCACGCAGTCGTATACCTACTTTACGTGGCGCAACAGCAAGGTCGAATTGCAGAGCTACTTGGAAGAGCTAACACGACCGCCGATCAGCGAATTCTTTCAGCCGAATTTTTGGCCGAATACGCCGGATATTCTTCATAAGACTCTGCAGGAAGGTGGCCGCCCGGCATTTATGAGCCGAGTCATTCTCGCCGCGACACTTAGCGCGAGCTACGGGATCTACGGTCCGGCCTATGAGCTTGCGGAGAACGCCGCGGCCAAACCCCGCGATGGCAAAAGTGAATCAGAAGAGTATTTGAACAGCGAGAAGTACGAAATCCGGCAGCGCGACCGGAATGCACCGGGCTCGCTAGTTCCACTGATTACGACGCTCAACAGGATCCGGCACGCGAGTCCGGCATTGCAGTCGAATGATTCGCTGCACTTTCACACGATCGACAATCCAAACCTGATCTGCTATTCGAAGGCGACCCCAGGCTTCGAGGACACAATCCTCGTCGCGGTGAATCTGGATTCATTCAATGAGCAAGCTGGTTGGACTAGTCTCGATCTTCAGAGGCTGGGCGTTGCAGCTAACGAAAGCTTTCTGGTTGAGGACCTCTTAAGCGGGGCGCACTACACGTGGAAGGACCGCAATTATGTGGCGCTGCGTCCGGGTGTTCAGCCGGCGCACATTTTCCGCGTGAGGCGCATGCAATGACACCGTCCAGGGAATAACGCGTAGTGGAGTTACACGGAGAGCAAAAGCGTGAAAAAGATCGCCAGTGCGACCGATCCACTGTGGTACAAAGACGCGATTATCTACGAACTCCATGTGCGCGCATTTTCCGATTCGAACGGTGATGGGATCGGCGATTTCCCCGGTTTGCTGACGAAACTCGACTATCTGCAGGACCTCGGCGTTACATGCATCTGGCTTCTTCCGTTTTTTCCGTCACCGCTGCGAGATGATGGATATGACATCTCCAACTACGTAGATGTGAACCCTTCCTATGGAACGCTGAACGATTTCAAGGCGTTCCTTGATGCGGCGCATCAGCGCAATATGCAGGTGATAATCGAGTTGGTGGTGAATCACACCAGCGACCAGCACCCGTGGTTTAAGGCAGCGCGTCTGGCGTCGCCTGGTTCGCCGCAACGCGACATGTACGTTTGGTCGGACAATGATCAGCGGTACAAAGACGCGCGGATCATCTTCACCGATACGGAAAAATCAAATTGGGCCTGGGACGAGACTGCCAAAGCTTACTACTGGCACCGATTCTTCTCGCATCAACCTGACTTGAACTACGACAATCCTCTGGTGATTGAGGAAGTGCTGAAGGCGATGCGCTTCTGGCTGGATATGGGAGTTGATGGGCTGCGCATGGACGCGATTCCGTATCTTTGCGAGCGTGATGAAACACCGTGCGAGAACCTGCCTGAGACGCACGCGGTGATCCGGCGCCTGCGCGCGGCCATCGATTCGGACTATGCCAACCGGTTGATTCTTGCAGAGGCCAACCAATGGCCCGCCGATGTACGCCCGTATTTCGGCGATGGCGACGAGTGCCATATGGCATTCCATTTTCCTTTGATGCCTAGGATATATATGGCGCTTCGGCAGGAAGACAGACTGCCGATCACTGACATCATGGCGCAGACGCCGCCGATTCCAGATTCGTGCCAGTGGGGCCTCTTCCTGCGCAATCACGATGAACTGACGCTGGAGATGGTAACCGATGACGAGCGCGACTACATGTACTTTGCCTATTCAGCCGATCCGCGAATGCGCGTCAATGTCGGGATCCGTCGACGGCTGGCGCCGCTGGTAGATAACAATCGCCGGCGCATTGAGTTGCTGAATTCACTACTGTTGAGTTTTCCGGGAACGCCCATTTTGTATTATGGCGACGAAATCGGCATGGGCGACAACATTTACCTGGGCGATCGCAACGGTGTGCGCACGCCGATGCAATGGTCATCGGATCGCAACGCAGGATTCTCGAAATGTGATCCCGCGCGGTTATTTCTTCCGGTTGTGATGGATCCGATTTACGGTTATCAGGCGATCAACGCGGAAGCGCAATTGACCGATAAATCGAGTTTGCTGCATTGGACTCGCAACATGATCGCGCTGCGGAAGCTTTTTAGGGTTTTCGGCCGTGGAACGCTCACATTCCTGAACCCAACAAACCGGAAGATCCTGGCCTATCTGCGCGAACTGAATCAGGACGACGGATATTGCGAGACGGTGCTCTGTGTCGCCAACTTAAGCCGATTTGCACAGCCCGTGACACTCGATCTCGCTGACTACACGGGCTCCGAGGCGGTGGAAATGATCGGTTATGTTCCATTCCCCCGCATCACACGAGAACCATACTCGCTGACGCTGGCGCCGTATTCCTTCCTGTGGCTGGAGTTGCAACATGTAAGCACGGACGGCGAATCGCCACCGGAACTGCGCAGCGAGACCCAGGAAGCAGCGGGAGCAGATACCGAGCCGCCGCCGGTGGCGATCGCGACGAGCTGGGCAGAATTCCTGAGAGCTGCAGGGGCAGCAATTCTGGAACCGGCGCTGATGGAATGGTTGCCGCGGCAACGTTGGTTCGGGGCGAATACGCGGAACATCGAGTCCGTGCATGTGCGGAACTGGGTTGAAATTGAACCAGGTCACGCGACCGGGCCGACCGGTTTTGCGACAGGAGCTACCTCGGGCGAGGTAACCATTCCGCTGGCGCTCCTTTTCCTTGATTTGACATACTTCAGCGGCGCGCCTGATTTCTTCCAGGTACCGCTCGCCATCAGTACTGGCGCCAAGATGGTCGATGTGGCGAGGGACCAGCCTCAGAGTGTAATCACTCGGCTGGCGACAACGACAGGGCCGGCAATCCTGCACGACGCGACGGCTTGCGCAGAGTTTCCCCAGGAACTGCTGCGATTGATTGCGCGCAACGCAACCCTGCCTTTGTCGAACACCGCAATCAATTCTTCTGGAGGTGCGAGCATCCTCGGTGCGTCGACGTCAGCTCAAGACGACGATCCGGCGGCCGTTCTAACGACGGCGGGCGGAAGCTTGATGGTAACGCCGGCGCCGCTCAGCGCGCAGCCCGGAGAAACAGCTGAATCACCACGAAGCGACAATTCAATTATCCAGTCGGGGGGCGCGCAGCGATTGCAACCACGTGAATCGTCATCCGCGGGCGATGAAGCTCCAGCGGGAGACAGGCTCGATGCCCGCGCTTCCACCGCGTTCCCGGTTGAATTGGCATCGCAGCGTCTGCAATCGCGCGTCGGAACGGCCGAACAGTCGAATTCGTCCATTCTGTTCGGCGATCAGCTCATCTTGAAAATCTTCAGGCGGCTCCAACCGGGCGAGAATCCTGACGTTGAGATCGGGCGATTTCTGACAGAAATAGCCCACTTCCAGCAGATTCCACCGTTCTATGGCGAGGCTTCGATCAGTTCAGCCGCGCCGGAAGGAACTACAATTGCGCTGCTTCAGGGATTGGTTGCGAATGAGGGAGACGGCTGGCAATGGTTCCTCAACCAGCTTTCGAACTGGCTCGAAAGCGTCGCCGATCGTCGCGCTCCTGATAATTTGCGTGTTCCCAACTCGGTGAGCGAACGCGAACCCATACCCGTGGCGTTGCTTGGTGCCATCGAGTCGCTTGAGGCCGCAGCACTCTTAGGAAGGCGGACTGCCGAAATGCACCTTGCGCTCAGTTCAGATTCAAATCTGCCAGCGTTTGCGCCTGAGCCAATGACGCGCGAGGATCTCCGGCACGATGCCGAACAGATTGAAGCACAGCTCAAATCGACGCTGGAGGCTCTCAAGCAAAAGATTGCCACACTCGACGATTCAGTTTCGGATGTTGTGGGCCTGCTTCTTTCACGAAGGCCTGAACTAATAGCCCGGGCACGATCGATTTCGGCCCTGGACGACGCAGGCCAGCGCATTCGCATTCATGGCGATTTTCATCTGGGACAAACGCTCCGGACTCGTGTCGCTAGGAAGGATGGAGAAGCCGGATCAGCCGCTCACGCCGGTGAATTCGTGATTCTGGATTTTGAAGGTGAGCCTGCGCGACCGATCGAAGAACGACGCCGCAAACAATCCCCTTTAAAAGATGTAGCCGGAATGATGCGGTCGTTTTCTTACGCAGCGTTCTCAGCGCTCGACCATTTTCTTGCGTCGAACGATGGGGATATGAAGGCAGCAGATAGGAACAATCTGGAAGCGTGGGTACAATTGTGGCAAACTGCCGCGTCCGCGGAGTTCCTGCGGTCCTACATGGATGCGATTGGGGCGAATCCGGCTTTATTGCCGGCTCCGGCAGAGTCTCAGGTTCTTTTGAGTGCCTATCTGCTTGAAAAGGCGCTGTATGAGCTCTTATATGAACTGAATAATCGCCCTGCGTGGCTGCACATTCCCATGAACGGCATCCTAACGTTATAAGGGTCTCCAGCGGTAGTCCACTAATGTGACCAGGGGCTGACCTGCAGGCAATAACCTCCAAGACCGATGACGACTGAAAACTCGATATCTGCTGAGACATCAACCATCGAACAAACGACGGCCGATTTGCTTGTCGTAGCCTCGACGATACCGCCCGAACAATTTGAGGCTGTTTTGACCAATCTCGCGGAGGCGTTTTCGGTTGAGAGCGTAGTTGTTGCGGCGCAAAACCAGCTTACGGCGAGTGGTCCAACAAATCTGCGGATCGTTTCAATGCCGCAATCGGGCGCCGGCTGGACGTTGAAGCTGGCGGACTTTGTGAACGCACATGAGATGGGGAAGAAGCATCAAGTGCGAGCGATACTCATGCTCGGACCGGGAGCTGATTCCCTGAATCCGCAGGCGTTGCGCGGCTTGGCGGATGAGGTTCTGACCGGGTCGATCGATCTGGCACTGGCACGGTACACGCTGCCCCCACATGCAGGACTGATCAACTCTGCAATTCTCTATCCGCTCACGCGTGCGCTGTTTGGGACGCGAGCACGATTCCCGCTGGCAATCGACATCGGCCTATCCATTCGAATGGCTGAACGCCTTGCCACGGCGGCCCAGCGTTTTGCGACTGTCCAGGAGAACGATGCGCTGTTGTGGCCGGTGAATGAAGCAATTGTGGCAGGATTTGCGATTGATGAGGTTGATGTTGGAACGCGCAACGTGCCGCAGCCTTCCGATCCGGACATCAACACGATCATTGCTTTGGTGACTGGCTCGCTCTTTTCCGATATCGAGGCAAAAGCGACATTCTGGCAGCGTCCGCGGCGCTTACCTCCCATACGGCGGCCGGTTGCCGAAACTGCGCTGGCCGATGGTGCTTCCGATGTAGCTCGAATGGTCGAGGGGTTCCGTTTGGCCAACGCCAACCTGCAGGAAGTCTGGTCGCTCGTGCTGCCACCCAATTCATTGCTTGCTCTCAAGCGATTTTCTGTTGTCGACGCATCGGTGTTTCGCATGCCCGAAAACCTTTGGGCACGCATTGTCTATGACTTTGTAATTGCCTACCGGCTCCGCACCATTAACCGCGGACACCTGCTGGGTGCACTGATTCCTCTGTATCTAGCTTGGGTCGCCGGTCATTTGAATGTTACGGCGTCGGGAGAATCCTCAGAACGCCACATTGAAGCTGTTGCCGCGGCGTTTGAAGCAGACAAGCCTTACCTGGTATCGCAATGGCGCTGGCCAGACCGGTTTAACTCGTGATCGCAATGTGCGCCACGAGCCGGCTTGCGGCGGGCGCATCGGCGAGAGGAGCGAATTTCATGCAGAACATCATTTCAAGCAAGTATCCGGCAACTCAATTGGCACTGGCATCCCCCGTTTACATCGACGACAGCTCGATCTGGCATCACATGTCCGATGCGCTGCACCAATCGCTTTACCGTGTGCTGACACTGCTCATCGCGGTACTGCCCGGGATTCTTGCCTTCTTTGCAGCGCTGGCGATTTTTGCCCTTTGCGGCATGTTGATTTCCTGGCTGCTGCGGCGTTGTCTGTCGTGGGTCAAGTTCGACCTACGCCTTGCACGCCTGAGCGGTGACGGATGGGCGCCGACCAGCCCGCCCACAGTAATTGTTGCCCGCGCCGCATTCTGGGCTTTTGTGCTGCTCGGTCTCATCATCGGAGTGTCGGCCTTTGATACTTCCTACGCAGCGGGTACAGAGTTGCCAATTTCTCTGCTTCCTTATGTAACGCACGCTGTGAGTGCCGTATTCCTTTTGATTGCGGGTATTCTGATCGCTCGCTTTCTTGCGCGCTCGGTCTTGATAAGCGCGGTGAATGCGCAGTTGCAGTACGCGCGGTTTCTCTCGCTTGGCGTCAAGTGGCTTGTACTTGTTTTGACGGCGGCGATGGTGCTCGATCATCTTGAAGTGGGTGGAAACATTGTCGAACTGGCCTTCGGTATTTTGTTCGGAGGAATTGTTCTTACGCTCGCTCTCGCAGTCGGGCTGGGGTCCCGCGATCTGGTCAGCCGCTCGCTGGAAAGCCATGTGGAGCGCACCGGCGATCGAGGATCCGCTCCGCAAGATGGGTCATCTTCGAACGAGCAGATTCGCCATTTCTAGAAATGACGAGTAGGCGAGAGATGCGCGAAGAAAGCGAGCACAGTGATTCCCGGCTAAAATCGTCAGCCTCTTCGCGAGCAGTTCCGCACACCGCTTGCGCGCCTCGATGCCAGCTGAGACAAAATTGGTTACACAGTCGAGGTGAGCTGGGCGATCGGAGACCTGTCGCTAAGGAATGGCACCAAACTGGGAATGGAGTTTGCGATCAACGCATTGTTGAGCGACGCGAGCCGCGTCCACTATCGTCGCTGGCCAAGCCAGACACGTTAAAATTCGCGCTATCCCCACAGCACCGACCCCTACCGCGACGCCGGAACCTATGACTTCTACCATGGCGGTCTGAAAACCATGATGCCGTGGGCCAGTGCCGCGCCTTAGTGACGCGATGGATGGGACGAGCAGGAGCGGTGTCGTAGAGAATTTGCGATCCGGACCAGGCGGCCTGCGCATTCGACTTACGCGTACGTCACTTGCCCCAGAATCACAGGCTGCTTTGCGCCGGTCGCACTGGGCACATTGCCTGGCAAATGATGCCATGTTTGCCAAGCGAGGAGTGCAAACGCCATGGCCTCCTTGGCCTCAGCCGGCAGGCCGAAATCTTCGCTTGCCGCCAGCTTGCAGCCCAGAGGCTCGAGCTGCTCCGCGAGCATGGCCATCAGTGTGCCGTTGCGCGCTCCACCACCTGCGACGATGTAATCGACTCCGGAGCCCCCCACGGCGGGGCGAACAAAACGCTTGTAGCTTCGTGCGATGGTTTCGGCGGTGAGCGCGGTTGCTGTTGCGAGGGCATCTTCAGGCTGTTTGCTATTGCGTTTGCAGTTTTCTAAAAACTTCGCCGAGTATTCGCGGCCAAACTGCTCGCGGCCCGCTGTGCGCGGTGGCTTGAGAAGGAAGTAGGGATTGGCGAGCGCCTGTTTCAGGACAGGCTGAAGCACCTTGCCCCGCGCAGCGAATCTGCCGTTCGGATCAAAGCGCTTGCCGAAAAGCTTCTGCGCCAGCGCGTCGATGACCATATTCCCGGGGCCGGTGTCGAAGGCGATTATTTTGTTTGGGTTTGCGCCTGCGGGAATGGCGGTGAGGTTGGCGATGCCACCGATATTCTGCAAGACTCTTCCGCGTTTCGTGTCGGCAAAAAGCACGTAATCCAACAATGAAACGAGCGGCGCGCCCTGGCCGCCGGCGATCATATCGGCGGGGCGGAAGTTCGAAACTACAGGGACTCCGGCAGCTGCTCCAATCGCCGCTGCCTCGCCGAGCTGCCAGGTGCAGGCAAAGCGCCGGCCCGCATAAACTTCCGCGCGCGGCTGATGATAGAGGGTTTGCCCGTGACATCCGATGAGGTCGAGCTTGACGGTGTGGCGCTCGATGGTCGTGTTCAGCGCTTCAGCGTAGGCCAGTCCCAGGCGCCAGTGGAGGCGCGCCAACTCCGCAGTTGACGTCGACCGCGCGTTCATCGCCTGGAGCACCGCTCGCCGCAGAACGGTGGGGAAGGCGAAGCTCTCGTGGGCCAGTAAAGTCAACTTCAGTCGCGGCTTACGCGGCGTAATCCGCACAAGGGCCACGTCGATCCCGTCCGCCGACGTTCCGCTCATGATGCCGGCAACCGTCATGGATTTCGCATTCATACCTGGTTCTTTCAATCTAAACCTTGGCGGAGGAGGCACTTTTTTCATGAGGCCTTGGAAAGCGGCACAAGTAGCAGGAAATGTTCAATTTTAGGCGACCTCGACCCCGCGAAATGGTTGCGTAGAGTTTCGCAAAAACCCCGATATGGTCGCTTAAAGGTTCGCGAATCGTCGAGCGGTGTGCCAAGTATTTTCCCAAAACTGAAGCAAATGGCCGCTCGGAATTTCACATTTCAAGGGAAAAGGTCGCGAGTAATTTCTCGGATTGAGGCGATTGCGCGCGCTTAGGCGGAGTTGGCGGTGCCTCGGCGGCCGTCGGTAAACATTTTGGACGCAATTCCGCGGCTTGGGGAGTGGAATCTTCGGGCCTAAAGGCCGCACGTCGACTCGCCGCATACCGGGGCCTGAAGGCCCGTGCTCCTCCCGTTCTTGTTCTTTCGCCCGCTCAAGCGGGCTGCTTGAGACTCTGTTCGCTGACCCCAGGCTCGCGCCTGGGGCTACCGTCTTTGCCCGCTGTGCGGGCTTTGCGCCGTCCGCTTCACCCTCGTCGACAACCTCCGCGCCGAGACTCCGGCTGTTCTTCTGGAGCTGTTTCCCGTAACCACGCTAAAGCGCGCGGCAAATAACCGCTGCGCCTACAGCGCGAGTGCATCGGCGCCCGGTTTGCTGGCTCGATGCAAAATCGCCGGCGACGGTGTTCGCTGCGGTGAGTGAGGTTGTGCGTTCCCGATTCCCGCCACGGACGGTATCATCGCTTGTAACCACAGGTCTCCTTCGCGCGTCTCAAGCAATGCGTGCCGAAATTCCGGAGGATTTATGCTTCGTTCCTATTGGCTCTACCTGGTCCTTTTGGTTGTGGGCCTCTTTGTTGTTCTGGCAGTGTCTGGAGTGGGCCGTGGGGTTCGGGCCGAGACCCGCGGCGGCATACCGGCCCCCGCTGACGATGCTCCACTTGCACAACACTCCGGTAGAGAGACGGCCGTTTTCGCGGGCGGATGCTTCTGGGGTACGCAGGCTGTGTTTGAGCGAGTGAAGGGCGTAGTGGCGACCACCGCCGGCTATTCCGGTGGCTCCGCGGATACAGCTACGTATGCCCAGGTGACAACGGAAACCACCAGCCATGCTGAATCGGTAAAGGTTGTCTTCGATCCCTCAAGGATCAGTTACGGAAAGCTTCTTCAGATCTTCTTCTCGGTCCACGACCCTACCCAGTTGAATCGGCAGGGGAACGATGAGGGAACTTCCTACCGATCTGCAATTTTCTATAACAACGACGAGCAGAGGAAGATCAGCACGGAATACATCGCGCAGCTCGACGCGGCCAAGGCGTTCAAGAAACCGATTGTGACGGAAGTGACGCCGCTGAAGGGATTCTACGACGCTGAGTCCTACCACCAGGACTACGCTCTGCACAATCCCGACAATCCATACATTCTGGTCTGCGACCGCCCAAAGATCGAGACACTACGCAAGGAGTTTCCCGACCTGTTCCAGGAATATACGGGCAGGTAGCCGCAGGGTCTCAAGGGCCCGCGAAAGAATTTCTAAAGCGCGCTATTGAGCTGCGCAGCGAGTTTTTTCATTGCCGCATTTTCGAGGGCGACTTCACCCGTTTCTCGACTGTGCAAAGCGATCTCTGCGGCGATTGAGCGAGCGAGAATTTGCTGATCGATATTGCCGAACGGCCCCGGCACGAGGCTTCCCAGCCAACCGACCCAGGCCGGGGTATGAGCGTTGCCGACAATGATGCCGGGGCGAAATATGGCGAGGCGGGCAAAACCGACGTTGCGAACGGTGTCTTCCTTCATGCCCATAACACGCGCATAACGAATCCGGCTGCGAGCTGAGCTTCCTGCCGCAGAGAGCAGGCAGAACTGGGCGATTCCAGCGTCATGGCAGCCGCGCGCAAAGCCACCGACGACGCCGAGCTCAAGTTGTTTCAATTCTTCTTCGCTCCAGCGGGCCGATCCGGAACCGACACCCACACAGCTGACGGCGCTGACGGGACCTTGACTTAAAACTTCGTGGGCAAGGACAGCAGCGCGCTCGGCAAAGTCTGCGGCTCCCGTATCGAGAACGACGTTGCGCACCCGCGGTTGAGGAGCAGTGGGCTTTCTGGTGACCATCACTACTTCGCGACATTCCGAAATTGCCAGCAGTTCCGCGACGGCTGCACTTCCGACTTGTCCGGTACCACCGAGGATCATCGCTGCGAAATTCTGATTCACAATCAGTACCTCAGCTTTGGCAAAGATGCGCAGGGGGAGAGGAGAATATCCCTCCGGGGGCTGGCGCTCCGGCTCATGTTGCTGATTTTATTGGCACGGCTAAAGCCGTGCCCCTTCAAAACAGCGCCGTCCCGACGGGACTCCGGGGATCAATTTCTCTACCTTTCCCCACGCTGAAGCGCGGGGCTAACATCCTTTGCGCCTACGGCGCATGCGATTTCGACCCTCGTGCGGAATCCGAAGAAACAGGCCCTTCGACTGCCATGGCCTGCCATGGCGCACGATGATCGCACAGGAAGACAGTGAGGATGGAAACTCATGGCGCCTCAGCTCTCGATGGTCACGAACTTCGCATTCAACTGCGCCTTGAGCACGAGCTCGGCGGCGAGCAGAGCTTCGTCCTGGTTTTGGGCTATGTGCGTGCGGTTCACGATGTCGGACACAAACTGCGGTCCGAAGGGCAACGGCATGGCGCTACAGTCGATATAGCGGGCCTGCTTGCTGTCGACGACAAATAGATTGTTGCCCTGGTGGCTGACGCCGACGTTGGTGTATTTGCGCACTTCCATGTAGCCATTCGTGCCGAGAATGAAGAGTCGGCCGTCGCCCCAGGTTCCCAGGCCGTCAGGTGTGAACCAGTCGAGGCGCACATAACCGAAGCCTCGATTGCCGCGCAGCACCATATCGCCAAAGTCCTGGAAGCGCGGGTGCTGCGGATGGCGGACGTTGGCGATCTGCGATTCCACGACTTCCGCCTCGGTGCAGCCGGTGTAGAAAAGGAACTGATCCACCTGATGCGAGCCGATGTCGCAGAGAATTCCGCCGTATTGGTCGGGGTTCCAGAACCAGTCGGGCCGTGGATTTGCGCCACCTGCATCACCAGTGCCGCCCTGGGAAATCTGGTGCGGGGCAATGTTGATGGTCTGGATAACTTTTCCGATCGCGCCCTGCCGCACGAGTTCGCCCGCGTAGACGGCGGCCTTCACTTCGAGCAGCTCGCTGTACATGATGGCGTAGATGCGTTTGGTTTGGGCGATGGTCTTGCGCACTTCGGCTAGTTGCTCGAGCGTCGTGAGGCCGGGTTTGTCTGAGAGAAAATCCTTGCCGCGCTTCATGGCGCGGACGGCGAGCGGGCCGCGCTCACTGGCGACTTGTGAAGTGAGAACGAGCTGGACGGAAGGATCGTCGAGGATTTCGTCTTGCGTAGCGGCGATTTTGATGTCGGGGAAGCGCTTGCGGAACTGCGCCAGCTTGTCTTGCTCGCCGCCCCATGCCGCCACCAGTTCGCCGCCGCCGCGCTGGACGGCGCCGATCATGCCATATATATGGTCGTGACTCATGCCGCAGACGGCAAACTTGATGTGATCCTTCGGTGCGGCTTCGGTTTGCACGGGAACGACGGCATCTTCCACGATGCGCGCTTTGCCGCCGCCGAAGGCCATCGCGCTCTCCGGCAAACCGGCCATCATCGCTGCCGATCCCAGCGATCCCAGCAATCCAGCTTGCTTCAAGAACTCTCTCCGTTGCGTAAAATTCATCGCCATCTCTCCTCCGCTCGTCTCCGGATCGATTGCGCGATTCCGGGAACGATTTTCGCCGGCCTTGCGGTTGGAGAGTTCCACAAACTGGGTCCCCTGTGGCCGCCGGTGCGCTTGCGCTCATCCATCATAGTCGGGTTGATGAACAGGAGGGAATTACTGGAGGGAGTGACGACGCTGCGGGCGGAAATCAGGGTTCTTATCGTGCGCGAACAAGATGAGACGAGGCGGAAACGCGCTCTGCGAAAATAGAGTTACATGCTCACGCTTCAACATGCCGGCAAACGGTTTGGTCCGCGGGTCCTTTTTCTTGAAGCCAACTGGTTGATCCGGAACGACGAGAAAACCGCGCTGGTGGGGGCCAACGGCACAGGCAAATCCACGCTGATGAAGACTCTGGCGGGCCTGGAAACGCTGGACTATGGGACGCTTGAAAAAACGCGCGGAATCAGCATCGGCTACCTGCCGCAGGAAGGACTGCAGCTCGCGGGCCGGACGGTTTTCGAGGAATGCCTGACGGTCTTCGACGAACTCCACGAGATGGAACGCGAGATTGAGGAGTTGGCCGGGCAGATGGCCGAGCTGGACCACGAAGGGCCGGAGTACCAGTCGGTTGCGGAGAGGTACTCGCTGCTGCAAGACCGTTTTCACGCGCTCGATGGCTATGCGCTCGATGCGCAGGTAGGGAACGTGCTGACGGGACTTGGATTCGGCAAGGAAGATTGGGCACGGCAGACGGATGAGTTCAGCGGTGGATGGCAGATGCGCATCGCGCTGGCCAAGCTGCTGCTGGCCAAGCCTAATCTTCTGCTTTTGGATGAGCCGACAAACCACCTCGATCTGGAAACGCGCAACTGGCTCGAGGGCTACCTGAAGAGCTACCCGTTCGGCTACATCCTGATTTCGCATGATCGATACTTTCTCGACGTGACGATCGATCGGACGGTGGAGATCTGGAACAAGCGGCTGACGATTTATCAAGGCAACTACACAAAATACCTGAAGCAGAAGGACGAGCGCCGCGAACAGCTCATGGCATCCTTTCGCAATCAGAAGGAACGGATCGAACATCTTGAGGCCTTCATTAATCGGTTCAGGTACCAGGCTACGAAGGCCAAGCAGGTGCAGTCGAGGATCAAGGAACTGGAAAAGATCGAGCGCATCGAGGTGCCGGAAGAAGAGCCGGTCATCCACTTCAAATTTCCGCAGCCACCGCCCTCGGGCCGCATCGTGGCTGAAGCCGAGGGGTTGGCGAAGAGCTACGGCGCGAAGCAGGTGTTCACCGGCGCGCGATTCAACATTGAGCGCGGGGACCGCGTTGCGCTGGTGGGCGTGAACGGAGCGGGCAAGTCTACGCTGATCAAATTGCTGACCGGCGAAGAGACGCCGACCGCGGGTTCGATCCGGCTGGGCCACAACGTGGTGGCCGAATATTTTGCGCAGGATCAGTACAAGGTGCTCGACCCTGAAGCGCGCATGCTCGACGACATGAACCGGGCCGCCATGCGCGTGCCGGAGGTTCAGCTGCGCTCTCTGCTGGGCTGTTTTCTTTTTTCAGGCGACGACGTCTTCAAGCCGCTTGGCGTGCTTTCGGGCGGCGAGCGCAACCGCTATGCGCTGGCGCGGATTCTTGTTTCGCCGGCAAACTTTCTGCTTCTCGATGAGCCGACGAATCACCTGGACATGCGGGCGAAGGACGTGCTGCTGGAGGCGCTGGCCAGCTACAGCGGCACGGTGGTCTTTGTCTCGCACGATCGCTACTTCATCGATCGGCTGGCGACGCGGGTGCTCGAAATCGAAGGCGGCGCGGTGACGGCCTACGAAGGCAATTACGAAGATTATCTGCGGCGGAAATCGGCGCTGGCTGCGCCTGTGGCCGCTGAGGCACCGGCTCCGCAATACGAAAAGCAGGCGCTGATTGGAACCACGATTGTTATTGAGGGCGGCTACGAGGGGTTCGACGACGCACCGTCTGCCCATGGCCCTCGGGCTCGACGTCTGAATCCCATCAAGCAAAAGCAGATGCAGGACCGGTGCTCGTTTCTCGAAGAGGAGATTCCGCGCATTGAGAGCGCCGTTGCGCACACAAATGAGCAATTGGGGATTTACGTCTCTGCTGCCGAGACGGAGCGTCTCACTAAGCTGGCTGAGGAACTTCGCGGGCAGTTGGCCGCGCTAACCGTTGAATGGGAAGAGCTAACGGCGCAGTTGGAAAGCACATGAGTTGGTTCGCAGACGGTATTTCCGGGCCGGAGCTGGACTTTTTCTTTTCTTCAATTGCCGAAGGTCATCGGGGTTGGTAGCCCTGCCAAATGTATTCCAGGGCCTCGGGCAGCGTTTGTTGCTGCACACCACGATCTACATGGCCGGCATTACGGGCAAAGATGAACTGGTACGGATAATGCTTTGCGGCGAGCACTTTGGCCATGAGCTCATTGGCCAGCACCCAATCGTGCATGTCGTCGCGCAGCACACCAGGGTTGAAGAGATCCCGGTCGCCAACTTCCAGCCACAACCGCAGAGGCTTACGCCTGCTCCGCGGGATAAGCCTCTCATGGAACCCCCATGCGCCGTGGGGCGATCCCGGATTCCACGGCCACTGCTGGTTGACAAACGTGCCTGAGTAAACCAGCACACGGTGGTACCACTCCGGATGAAACCATGCCATGCTGAGCGCGCAGGAGCCGCCGGAGCTCGCGCCCATTGTGGCGCGCCCGTCGGGATCGTGGGTGAGTTGCACATGGGCGTGGCTTTCGACCGCCGGCAAGACTTCGCGCTCAACAAACTCAGCGTAACGGCCAGACATGGTGTCATATTCAAGGCCGCGCTCGCTACCTTGTGCGTCGCCTCCTCCGTTACTGATGGATACGGCGACGATGGGCGGAAGCTTGTGCTCGGCAATCAGTTCGTCGAGTGCTGCGAAGAGACGCAGATCCGGTCCGTCGGCGCCCACCATGAAGGGCGCTTCGCTGCCAGGAATGTAACCCTTCGGCACATAAACGGCGACCTTGCGAACATAGGGCGCCGGGTGAGTCTTTACACCGAGAACCCGGGCTGGATTCGCCGGGTCGGGCGTCGGGAGGGAGTCGCTGGCCCGGGCGATTCCGGGGAAGTACTCGCTTTCGCCGGAGCTCATTGTGAATTCGATAACCGTGCCGTCAAGCGGGCGGTCCGGATCGGCGAGCTCGGGCGCAGGAGTGTGGGTTGGACCGATGATGAAGTTGCCGTTCTGGGTCGGATCAGGAACAGCGCCGTCCGGCAACTCGGTTGCCGCGACATACCCTTGCGTGTGCGGATCGCGCGTGGGCATCGGGGGTCTCACGACTCGCGGAGCAGCCGGCGCGGCAGGCTGCGAGGCAGGCGGCGCGCCGGTGTTCTGACCATACACGGATTGCATTGTGGTAACTGATACAAGGCAGGTAAGGGCAACGGGAAAGATGCGACCGGCAAATAGCATGCAGCCATTGTCCGCCATTGGCTCAGTTTGGGGGAAACGCAATCTTCTGGCGGACCCAGGCCTCATCCCGTCGTGCATAATCGAAATACGATGGCTCTTTTGTGGAATCCCGAGAGCTGGGCCCAGAGGTTGGCCGAGCTTGAGGCGCAGACTGGCGACCTGAAGGAGGCTCCGCTGCGCCGCGACGTGCGCTCGCTGGGCACGCTGCTGGGCGTGGTGTTGCGCGAGCAGGCCGGCGACGAGCTTTTTGCGCAGGTTGAGGCGCTGCGGCAGGGAACCATTCGCCGCCGCGACGCCGACGCGCACGGGAAAGCCGAGGAGGCCGCGCGCCAGGACGCTGCCGCGATGGCACTGGTACATTCGTTGCCGGTGGAGCGCGCTGTCTTGCTTACGCGGGCGTTTGCTTTCTATTTCGAACTTATCAATTTGGCAGAAACGAACCACCGGAAACGGCGCCGTGTGGCGTTGCGCCTCAGCGGGCAGGCCGGGCGGCAGCGTGGGTCGCTTGCGGGGACATTGAGCGAGATGCGCCGCGTGGGAATCGGCGCGGAAGAGGCTCTGAACTGGCTCCGCCGAGTGCTCATTGTGCCGGTGTTCACCGCGCACCCCACTGAGGCTGCTCGGCGTACCGTCATGTTCAAGCGGCGGCGCATCGGCGAATTTCTTGAGGCCCTCGATCGCATTCCGCTGCCCGCGCAGGACATGACGCGGCTCGAGGAACTGGTGCTGGCCGAAATCACCGGATTGTGGCAGACCGACGAAGTGCGTTCGCGCAGGCCGACCGTTTACGATGAGGTGAAGATGGGCCTCGACTACTACGACGTTTCCATTTTTGAAACGCTGCCTGAGCTCTATCGCGAAATTTCGGCCGCATTGAGGTCGGCATACGATCTGGCGATTGAGCCGCTGGAGCTGCCGCTGGTGCTGCGTTTTGGTTCGTGGATCGGCGGTGACCGCGACGGCAATCCTTTTGTTACTCCCGAAGTGACGCGCGCGGCCCTGCAACTTGCGCGCGGGCATTTGCTGCTCTACTACCAACGCCAGCTCGACGGAATCATCGATCTACTGACCACGAGCGCACAGCAGCGGCCGGTGAGCGAGGCGCTGCTCGAGCGCCTGCGTGCGTACGTGGCGCAGGTGCACACGCCGGAGGCGCAAGTCTTCGGTTCGCAGTATGAATTCGAGTATTACCGCCG